>CAZJGP010000223.1:0-4337 GCA_964545595.1 uncultured Flavobacteriaceae bacterium
AAACAAATTATATAAGCATATAATAATAATGTTATAGTTTCTGATAAAAATAAACCAAGCTCTATATTAAATAAATTGTTAGCTAATTTTACTAACCATTTATTTAATGCTAAACCAGGAATCATTACTCCAATAGCTATAACGGCACCAGGTATTGCATAACCTACAATTGTAATTTTTGATAAACTTTTAATGCCACTTATTCTATTCCATTTAGGAAAAAAAAGCGTGGCTAAAGCTATTATAATAGTAAGTAGAGCAGCAATAGTAGAAACACCTAAACTTTGTAAAGCAGTTATAAAAAAACTATACGATGCAACTTCTTTATATGTAAGAAAACTCCAGTAAATAAGTTGTAAAACAGGTATTAGAAAACCTAATAGTATTGGAGAGCATGTTATTACTGTTAAAGCAATTTGTTTAGCTCTTGTTAATTTTATTTTAGTAAGTGGAGTGTCGCTTTTACCAGATATAGCATAACCTTTTTTACGTCTTTGTAATCTTTCTAGGTATAGAATTGAAAAAATTACAAGTAATAACAAAGCAGATAAATAAATTGCTAATCCAGGTTCGCCTAAAGAAAACCATGATCGGAATATACCAGTAGTAAAAGTGCTTACTCCGTAATATTTTGCAGCTCCATAATCGTTTAATACTTCCATTAACATTAAAGCGATTCCGCCAACAATTGCAGGTCGAGCTACAGGTAATACTATTCTAAAAAATGTACTAATTTCTGACGCACCTAAGTTTTTTGAAGCTTCAATTAATTTTTTAGATTGATATAAAAAAACAGCACGTGCACTTACATATATATAAGGGAATAAAGATAGGCTAAGAATAAAAATAAGCCCATAGATATTCATGATGTCTATTTTTTTATACGATATATTAAAAGTGCTTAATATATTCTTAAGGCTGCCGCCATAATCAAATACACCTGCATAAGCATATGCCGTAATATATGATGGTATTGCTAATGGTAAAATTAGCATCCATTCAATAAATTTTCTAAAAGGGAAAACATAACGGCTAACTAACCATGCACAAGAGACACCAATAATAAAGGTGAAAATGGTACAAAAAACAATAAGAATTAATGATGAAGTAATGTAGTCTTTTAGAACATGTTCTACTAAATGTGGCCAAAGTTCACCAGGTCCATGAAATAATTTAACAAGAATCGTGACTATTGGTAATGCTATAAAAACAATAATGGACAATGATAAAATTGTCCATTTATTGAAATCTCTTTTAAAATATGTATTTAAGTACTTTTTCACTCTATTATTTCCAACCAATTTGATCGAATAAAAGTACTGCTTTTTTATTGTTTTTACCAAGTAAGCTTAAAGAAAGCGGATCTTCTTTGAATGTTCCCCAAGACTGTAATAATTCAGCTGGTTTAACATTTTTATTTACAGGGTATTCAAAATTACTGTTTGCAAATAACTCTTGAGATTCTTTACTGGCTAAGAACTCAATAAATTTAATAGCGTTTTCTTTGTTTGGAGCATATTTAGCAACACCAGCACCACTTACATTAATATGTGTTCCTCTTCCTTCTTGATTTGGAAAATGAATACCAACACCTTGACCAGCTAAAACTTCTTCTGCTTTTTTAGAGTTTAATAATTTACCAATGTAGTATGTGTTTACAATAGCAATATCACCTTCTCCAGCAACAACAGCTTTTACTTGGTCACGATCGTTTCCTTTTGGAGAACGGGCCATATTATTAACTATTTTTTCTCCCCATTCTTTCGCAGAATCAATTCCGTTATTAGCAATTATAGATGCCATTAAAGATTGGTTGTAAATGTTATTAGAAGATCTTACCAATACTTTTTTATTCCATTTATCATCTGCTAAGTTTTCGTAGCTAGATAGTTCTTCAGGTTTTACCCTGTCCAATGCATAAGCAAATACTCTTGCACGTTTTGTTAAAGCGAACCATTGGTTGTCTTCATCTTTTAAATTTGCAGGAATTGTATTGTCTAACGTTTCTGTTTTAATAGGTTGTAATAATCCTTTTTCTTTAGCTCTAACTAAACGACCAGCATCTACAGTAATTAATACATCAGCAGGAGATAATTTTCCTTCTTCGCTCATTTTTTGAATAAGCTCATCGGCTTTAGCATTAATTACATTTACTTTTATATTGTATTGCTTTTCAAAACGTGCGAATAATTCTTTATCTGCTGGGTAATGCCTGTGTGTGTATACATTAATTTCGGCAGTTGTGTTTTTTGGTTTTTGTTCTTTGTTTTTACTGTTACAAGAAAATAATAATATTGAAAATAGAGTAATTAATAAAGGGAATTTCATTGGGGTAATTATGGTGTTTTATTTAGATTTGGTAAAAATAATAAAAGAACTTTGATTAAGAATAAGGATCTAACGAAAATGTTGGGGTATTAGCATTTTCTAATTCAAAAGCTTCAATTTTTTTTGTTCTGTAAATAAACTATCTTAGCTTTTATGCTAACTAAGAAAACAAAGTATGGTTTAAAGGCCTTAGCTTATATTGCTAAAAAAAACTGTGAAGAACCGGTTTCTATTTCAGAGATTGCAGTGAGTGAAAATATTTCAAAAAAATATTTAGAAAGCATTCTTTTAGATTTAAAAAAATCAGGTATTCTTAGTTCTAAAAAAGGAAAAACAGGAGGTTACTATCTTCTTAAAGCACCAGCTGATATTTCGATGTCAGGTATTATTAGAGTTTTAGAAGGGCCAATAGCAATGTTACCTTGTGTAAGTTTAAATTTTTATGAAAAATGTGATGACTGCCCAGATGAAAAAGAATGTGCTGCACACAAACTAATGATTCAAGTTCGAGACAGCACACTAAAAGTATTAGAAAATAGTACTCTTGCCGATTATACTATTTAATTTTTTAGAATATTTTAAAAGAAACGATACTCTAAGCTAACTCCAAAGCGAACAAAAAAGTCGTTAGAAGCTTCGTCTAGTTTAAAGTTTCTACCAAGATCAGCACCAACATCAAATATAAATCCGTTTGGCGCAACAAATTTTAAACCACCTCCAAAACCAATACCTATGTCATCATAGGTATCTACTTCTAAAGTAACATTATTTCTATCGTCTTTTCCATTTGTATATTGTAGTAGTAACCCTTCGGCGTAAAAACCTCTACTTCCGTAAGTACTGTTTTTAAAAAAAATATTGACGATAATATGGCGCAAAAGTAAAAGCTTCATAATCATCATTAGGTGAGTCAAGCCTTAAATTAAGAGCTAATTCAGCACCAGCGTAATCATTTTATAAGATATTCGTATGATATATCTAGACTTGGGTAAACAAGAGCTTCAAGGACATCAATTCTAAATTCGTGTCTGTTAGTTACCTTGTTGAGCAAAAACACCAAAGCTAAAACTGATAAAAGAAATTAATAGAAAGATTTGTTTCATTTTTTTGAGTTTTAAGTTAGTTCTGCAATTTTAACAATTAATTCGCTAGCTTTCAACATACTTTCTGCAGGAATATACTCATATTTACCATGAAAATTATGTCCGCCTGCAAAGATATTAGGACAAGGAAGCCCCATGAAACTTAACTGAGAACCATCGGTACCACCACGTATTGGTTTTATTAATGGTTTTATGCCTATTTCTTTCATTGCTTTTTCGGCAACGTTAATAATATGCATATTAGGTTCAATTTTTTCTTTCATGTTATAATATTGATCTTTTATTTCAATATTAATTGTTCCTTCTCCGTATTGACTATTTAGTTCTTCCACTAAATCTAGCATTACTTGCTTACGAGCTTCAAAATGTTCTTTTTCGTGATCTCTAATTATATATTCTAGCTCCGTAGTTTCAACACTACCATGCATATCATGTAAATGAAAAAAACCTTCGCGGTCCGATGTATGTTCAGGAGTTTCTAGCCTTGGTAAAGAACTAATAAAATCTTGAGCAATTAGCATACTGTTAATCATTTTTCCTTTTGCATAGCCAGGATGTACTATTTTACCGTTAATTGTAATTTTTGCACCAGCGGCATTAAAATTTTCATACTCTAATTCGCCAACTTGGCTACCATCTATTGTATAAGCATAGTCAGCACCAAAAGCTTTAACGTCAAATAAATGAGCGCCACGACCAATTTCCTCATCAGGGGTAAATGCAATACGTATTTTGCCGTGTTCAATTTCTGGGTGTTGTATTAAGTACTCTACTGCCGATACAATTTCAGTAATTCCAGCCTTATCATCGGCACCTAATAAGGTCGTACCATCGGTGGTAATTAGAGTTTGCCCTTTGTACTGTTTTAAATCGGAAAAATAAGAGGGCGATAAAATTGTGTCCTTG
>CAZJGP010000224.1:0-5371 GCA_964545595.1 uncultured Flavobacteriaceae bacterium
ATCTCGTAATTCATGGTATGACTGGGTAGTTTTACACCCGTTTCAAGGAGATAACTTAAGACCAGTTGGTTACCCAAGTATTGTTGCTGATTTAGATGCAGATCATCAATTACCTCAAAACTTTGAAATGACTTTTAATGAATTCACTTTAGAAGACCGTACTGAAGGAGGAACTGAATCAGGAGTTAGTATTTCAGGAATTGATAATGGTACAGCTTCAATAGTATCATACGATGATCAAACATTTATTAGATTAAGTGATTTTAACAATATTGATCAAGGTATTGATAGAAACCCTAGAGGGATTATTTCTACAGAATATGCCGTATTCTTAACTACAGCAGGAGCAGGTTTAGGAGCTCAAAATGATTTTGATGCTGGTGATTTACCTGTTTATATTGGAACATTATCATCTAACGGGTTTTTAGACATAGCATTAACACCAGCTGCTGAAAATGCTGACGGTTCAGTAACATTTACAGGAGCAAATGGAGATATCACAGTTAATACAAATGCTAATATGCAAGTAGATGCTAACGGTTTTATTACAGAGCAATTATTAACAGGAGATAGTGGTGTTTTTTATGACTGGATAGTTTTACACCCATTCGAAGGAGAGGTTTTAAGACCAATAACTTACCCTGGTATAGTAGCTGATTTAGATGGAGCAAATGAATTAGCCCAGAACCAAAATTAAATTTATAATTAGTTAGATTTTATGTTAGTTGTTAATCCCTGATACAATTATAGTATCAGGGATTTTTTTGTTTTAAGCATTATAAAATTCTGTAAAAACGTTAATAATATAATCATGATCTTTAGTACCACACATTTCTCTAATACTGTGCATTGATAACATAGGGTTTCCAATATCAATGGTAGGTATTCCAATTTTAGCAGCTGTCATAGGGCCAATAGTAGAACCACAACCAATATCATTTCTGCTACAAAAATCTTGAAAAGGAATAGTTGCTTTTTTACACCATTGTTTAAATTTAGCAATAGAAAAAGCATCGGTAGCATAGCGCATGTTAGCATTACTTTTAATAACAGGCCCTTTACCAATATGTGGTTTATGGTTAGGGTCATGTTTAGTAGAGTAGCTAGGGTGCACCGCATGAGCCATATCGGCCGAAATAAAAAAGGAACGTGCTATGGCTTGAAAGTAATTTTCTTCGTTATCTGATATAAAATTATGAATACGTTTTAAAGTGGCTTCTAAAAAATTAGAATTAGCTCCGTTTTGAGATTCGGAACCAATTTCTTCATGCTGAAAATATACAGCCATTTGCACTTCGTTATCTGAGTTTTTTGATTGTAATATGGCTTCAAAAGAAGCGTGTACACTAGCTAAATTGTCTAATCTTGGTGCATATATAAACTCATTATTTATTCCGCCAAAACTAGATTTTTCGGTGTCAAATAAAAATAAATCCCAACTTAATATAGTGCCGGTAACACCGGTTTCTTTTTTAAGCCAGTCATTAAAAGATAAATTATTATTTAGACCTATAACCGGGAACATGTGTTCTTGAGGGTTAGGGGTAAAGCCATTTCGGTTAACATCTCGATCTAAATGAATAGCTAAGCGTGGTATGCGTAATTTTTTAGTAATAGTAACTGTTTTTTGCTCTAATTCTCCAGCATCATTTTCAATAATAAGTCGGCCACCAAAATTAAGATCTCTATCAAACCAGCTACTTAATAAAACACCACCGTAAACTTCTATATTTAATAATTGGTAACCCTCTTTGGTAGAAACAGGATTGTTTTTAATTTTTAGGCAAGGAGAATCTGTATGGGCACCAATAATTTTATAAGAATATTCTTTAGTCCAGTTTTTTGGAGTGGTAAAAATAATTATAGAACCATCAGCTCTAGTAACAAAATACTTACTGTTTTTTTTTAATGTCCAATAACTTTGTTCCCGTAACTCGGTATAATTTTTAAGTTTTAACTCTTTTTTTAAGTTAGCAACTACATGGAATGATGTAGTACCAGAATCTATAAAGTTTAAAAGGTTTTGAGTATATGACATTAAAAATATTTTAGCTTTAAAGGTAATTAAAAGAGTGTACTTATTACTATAAAAAAATATGAGAATACAAAAAGCACCTAAAATAAGGTGCTTTTTGTAAAAGTTTTTTTGTTTATTCAATATCAATAAGACCAACCACTTCGTAAGCTCTAGTTCCGTTTACTTGTACTTTTTCGTAAACAACATTAGCATATTCATAGTAACTTAATCCGTTAATATTAACTCTTTCGTAACCATGAGGTAATTCATAAATTACAGTTCCTATTTCAGGTTCAACAACCTCATACTGGTTATTTCTTTGTACGTAAAATATACCATTACAATTAAAGAAATTACGGTTGTTGTAACTTACTCTTTTATAATTTAAAGGTAGTGTGTTAATACGGAAACCAATTTTAGGCGCAATTACAATAAAACGACCTCTAGATTGTGTGTAATATTTATTATTTGCATAGTAGTAGTTTTGCCCCTTATGTTTAATAATATTTCTATTATTTATGTTTCTAATAGCAGCAACTTTTCGTTTATTTTTTTTGTAAACTACATTTTTGTTAGAAACCCTTTTTAAAGGAGTTCTTTTTTGAACCGTTTTTCTTGATTTATATTTTTTGTTATTACTACGATTATTGTCATAGGACTGTGCGTTTACTTGCGTAGAAAAGGCAGCTAAAAGCATTACCGGTATTATGTATTTTTTAATAAGTGTTTTCATTTAATAAAGAGTTTTATTTGTTGCGGTAAGATAAACAACATTAATGCCATAAATTAATTTTATAGAAAAAAAATAGATGTTTTATTATAAGATTGATTTAGGTAATACTTTTCTAGACCAAGTTTTAACACGTTTCCATTTTGAAACTTTTGAATCAGGATTAAAATTAAGAGTAGTTTCCCAAGAATTTTCGGGTAAAAGTTCTTGTTCAATACCATTTAAAATACCTGAAGAAATCTCGGTAGATTTAATAATAGTAATACACTCTGTATTTAAATTAGCACTTCGTGGGTCTAAATTAAAAGTGCCAACTACACTTATTTCTTTATCAATAACCATAGACTTTGCATGTAAGCCAAAAATAGGAGTATGTTTTAAACTCTTTTGTAAGCTGTTAGTCATTATTTTTTTTCTTATTGCAGCATCTGGTTTAAATTCAAAAATTTTAACTCCTATTTTTAATAGAGCTTCTCTGTTTTTTTGATAACCACTAAAAGCAGATAAATTATCAGTAGAAGCCAAACTGTTGGTTAAAATTCTAATTTTAACTCCTTTATCTATTACCTTTTTAAATAGTTGTATACCTAGCTCTGTAGTTATTAAATATGGCGTTTGAATATCAATACTATGTTTTGCATTATTAACTAGTTCAATAAGTTTTGAAGTAGTAATACCACCACCTTTAAGACCTTTTATGGTTTCATTTTTACCAGGAGAATCGGCAATAAAAGAAACCTCATCCGTCCAAATAAGTTTATTAGTTTTTTGAATTTCTTTAAATAGAAGCGGAAAGTTATTAATATTTTTACGAACCTCAGGCCAAAAATTTTCAGGGTTACAAGCATATTCATGAAGCTTGTTGTAAGTGTTTTTGTTTACTTTAATAGTGTCATTACTTAAGTTAGTAATAGGTACACTTAGGTTATGATTCCAAAAAGTGTCAAAAGAATTTACAATAGATGTGGTCTCTTTTCCTAAAAGTAAAACATCTCTATCTCTAAAATTATATTCATGGTCATAATCAAAATATTCATCGGCAATATTACGCCCACCAGTAACAACTACTTTTTTATCAACCGTAAATGTTTTGTTATGCATTCGCTGATTAATTGATTTAAAATTATTAGTTATTCCTTTAATTTTAGATAATATATTTTTACCAAGATTAATATTTGGGTTATAAATTTTAATGCTAATATTTTCATGAGCATCTAGTGTTAAAATATCTTCTAATTCAGCCTCGAGCATTAAATCGTCTACTAATATTCTAATGTTAACACCTCTATCGGCAGCTCTTATAAGATAATCGCAACCAATTAAACCAACATTATCTAATGAAAAAATAAAGTATTGAATGTCAATAGTTTTTTGGCTTGCTTGTGTTAACCAAGCTCTAGTAATTAAAGATTCTGTTCCGTTTTCTAAAACATAAACCCCTGTTTTTGTTTCTAATTTATTAGAAATACTTTTTAATTGATTAGATAAAGTACCATTGTCAACAGTTTCAATTTGATCACAAAAATTGGTAGCTTCTTTTAAAGTCTTTGTTTCTTTTTGTGCACAAGAAAAAAGTATTAAAAGGAATGCAGTATATAGTGTTTTCATATTAGATTTGTAATTCACATAAAAAGTGATTTAAGAAGTATTAAAGTTAGTACATAACTTTAATAATAGGAACTTGTTGTCTTTTTTGTTTTAAGAAAAAGAAGCCTTGTAATGGGTGTTGGTTGGGCGCTATTGTAAGCTTACAATGGAATTGTTTAACCTTGTTAATTATAACAATTTTTCATTTTCAAGTAACCAACTCTTCCATTCCAAAGGACAAGAATATTTTTTCATATAAGAGTTTCTTTGATTATTATCCAAACCCTTCCAAAAAGGCAACCAATTATTTACTGAATAATCTTCTTCTATTCCTTGATTCCATCTAGGTGAACCTTGAAACATATCTGGAAAAACCTTCCAAGGCGGGAATAGTTCTTTATGTTGTTTTAAGAAATCTATTAAGCTATTTTTTTCTTCTTCCTTTTTAAACTTGATATTGACTAGCTTAGCATAGGTATTTGAACCTTGTAAACTAATTTGTTTCTCAATAACTAGAATTCCTTTTTTTAATAAAAATTCACTTAAAGTAGAACTTGATAACCCATTATAAGACTCTATAATACTATTATAAACAATACTAGGAAGATAAAAATGATGGGAATACTTATAAAATAAATTAAACATTATCTTTTAATTTTCGTCAATAAAATCAGCTATCCAATCAGCTCCAAAATAACCAGCTGTACCAAAAATAAGTCCACCAATAGCCCCTGTAAGAATAGCTCCTGGTCCTGTTTCAATATCAATTATTAATTCATCTTTTGAAACATGAAAAATAGGGTCGTTATAATTACAAATAACATTATTAATTAAATAATCTTTATTTGTAGAAATGCAACCATTTGTGAATAAAACAATTGTCAAAGCGATTAGACTACTTTTCATTTTACACACCTAGTATAAATACCCATAACCTTTTTTTACCTTAATTGTTTTTAATAGTTTTCCTGTTACTCCGTCTATTTGGTAATGTTTAACTGTCTTATTTTTAAAATCCTCATCCCCTTTAAGAGAAA
>CAZJGP010000225.1:0-11266 GCA_964545595.1 uncultured Flavobacteriaceae bacterium
ACTAATGAATTTGCAACTGGTGGTTTCTTTTCTTTAGACGGAATACATTTATCTCCTAAAGCAAATGGAATTATAGCTAATGAAATGATTGAGGTTATTAATGAAACTTATGGTTCTACATTAACACCTACAAATACTAGAGATTTACCTACTATTTTTATTCAATAACGAAAAACCCTCAAACTAACTTTTCTAACTTTAAAAGCCTTTTTACAAAATTGTAAAAAGGCTTTTTACTTTTAATCAACTCTTATTTACCAAACAATCCTTTCAAGGCATTTTTGGCAGCATCTTTAACAACATCTTTCGTTTGTGTTGCTTTTTCATTTGATACATTTGTAGTTGTTGTTCCTGGTGTACTAGTTGTTGTTGTTTTACTTCCTAATAAACTACCTAAAACATCACCTGCTTTACCAGAAACTTCTTTAGACACTTTTGATGCTAACTCTTCTTTAACCTTAGTAGTTACTTTATTGGTTAATTCCGTTTTTTGGTCACTAATAATTTGCTGTGATAATGCAGTTATACCAGACTTTAAATCTATTCCTATTTTAGGTTTTAACATTGTACCCCCCAAAGTTATAGGCACAGGTACTTTTAAATTATTTTGATCTTGAGCACTTAATTTAGAAATTAAACTAGTAGCAGAACTACCCATATATTTTGCTGGTACATCTAAATCTAAATTATATGCAATACCCGAATCAAACCCATGAGAACCACTTGCCTTTACCTTTATATCTTTTGTTAATTGAAAGTCAAACGGATCTACTTCTATTTTACCGTCTTTAAATTCTAACTTAGTAGATAGATCTTTTAAATTTAATTTATCTAGATCCACAAAACTAGTTTTAGTATTTAAAGAATTTAGTAAATTGTTTCCTTCAGGTGCTACTTTAGCATCTAATACTTTTACTGCAGCACTACCAGAAAGTGTACTTAGGTTCGGAGTCATATCATCATTTAAATCTCCACTTACTTTTATAGACGAAGTAAACAAACCTTGTAAAGCACTTGCTACTGGAGCTAATTTTTGTAACATTTCTATTTCTGAAAACGACTCTGTTATATCTAATTTTTCTAAGTCTAACTCCATATTAAATGTAGGTTTATTATCTACTGTTGAAACCTCACCTATTACACCTATATTTCCATTAAAAAAATCTGCAGAAATATCTTTCAATGATGCTTTTTGATCTTTAACTACTAATTGCCCCGTTACTTTTTTTAATTCTAAATTATCATAATGAACAACTTCTGCATTAAAGTTTGAAGTTATATCTAAGAAAGAAGGGATCGCCCCCTCTGTTGTTGTTCCTTCTTCTTGCTCTGTCGGTGTTTCCTGAGTTTCTACAGTCTCTTCTTCTGTTTCTACTAAAAAATCAGAAACTCTAAAGGTATTCGCTGTAAAATTAAAATCGCCTTTTAGAACCTCATCAGATAATGCAAATGGAATAAAGTTCTCTAGTGTTCCTGTTGCTTTCAAATCAGAATCTCCTGTGGTCATTGCAAAATCTTCTAAAGTAACTTTACTTAATGTAAAATCTACATTTGCATTTGCAATCTTAACATCATGTGGCAACTCTTCCGATTCAAATAAGAAGTTTGTTAACTCCACTTTACCTTCACTATGAATTTTATCATAATCTTCGTTATCCAATGATTTCTGATCAAAATCTATTTTAATATCTGCATTGATAACACCTGTTAAATTCATAACATCATCTGGTATTGGGTATGCATTTTTCAGGTTCGCTAAATTAACTACTCCTTTAGCCTTTGCTTTTATTGTAGGATTTTCTGAAAGATGTGTTAACTTACCTGACGCTGAAAATTCATCTTGATCAATTTTCATTTTAAATGCATTAATATCTACATAAGTATCATCTAAAATTCCTGTAGTATTTTTAACATTTGTAACTAAAGTTATATTTTCAATTCCTTTTGGTAAATCAGGATATTTAAATGAAGCGTTACGAGTATCTAAAACAACATCTAATTTGGGAATATGTGTATCTGTACTTTGCCCTTTTATGGTTCCATGTAAATCAAATTTTCCGTTAGCACTTATTCCTTTTAAGTCAGCTTTATAAGCTCCAGGAATCGATGCCAATAAATCTTTAAAAGAGGCTTTTTCAGAATTGAATTTAATATCCATATCTGTTGCATTATCTAATAATTGCACCCAACCAGAAAAAACTAAAGGAATTCTATTTAACATTCCTGAATTCTCTTTAAAAGTATATTTCTGATTTTCTTGATCTACACCAATTACAGCTCGTAAACTAATTGGCATATTGTGTGTATACTCTACTCCTGCCATAGCAAAAGAAAGCTCTAAATCGGTAGTGGTGTCTAAGTCACTTAAATTAGCCGAAACATCTCCTTTACCTGAATGTATTAAATTATCTATAGTAACATAAGTATGCGATACACTATCGTTAAAAACTATTCGTGTATTATGAATTTCATAATCTAAATTAATAGTTAGAGCTTCAGCATTTTCATCTTCCTCCTTTTTTTCTTCTTCTACCTCATCACTCTCAACAGTAATATCATAATTAGCTTTTCCTTCTTTATTCACTAAAATTTTAATAACAGCATCTGATAAGCGAATTTTCTCTACTGAAATAGGCTCATCTGATTCTTTAAATAATTGCGAAAATGAAAAACTAGTCATTATTTTATTGGCAAACAACAAGGTATCCTTTTCAAAAGGAGCTCTATTTGTTATTTTCAAACCTTCAATATCAACCTGGGCTTTAGGAAAACTTTTAATTAAACTTAAGTCTATGTCTTCATAACTAATATCAGCATTTACTTTACCTTCAATAGCTGTATTAACTATTTTATCAATATTTTTTTCTAACACAAATGGTAATGCTACTAAAGCTAATATTACCAATAAAAACAGCCCTGCTATAATTTTAAAAATTACTTTCATCAAATATTATTTGTTACTATATAAAACTTAGTATCTATATGTAAAATTACAACCTATTAGATTAATTTTGGTTAATATTATGTTATTGAAATGAGTAAATCTGTCATAAAAACAAAAAAAACGCTAAACGAGCTTTATATATCTTTAGGGAGTAATATTGAAAATCGTTTAGATTTTATTGAAAAATCAATAGACTTAATAGATAGTCAAGTTGGATCTGTTATTAAAAAAGCGCTTGTATATGAAACTCCGGCTTGGGGGTTTATAAGTACTCCTTTTTTAAATACTTGTATATGTATTACAACTAAGTATTCTACTAAAGAAGCTTTATTTCTTTTTCAAAATATTGAAAAAGAGTTAGGCCGAAAAACAAAGACTACTACTACTTATGAAGCTCGACCAATAGATATTGATATTATTTATACCTCTGAAGGAATTTTTAACACCCCTACTTTAATAGTACCACACCCATTAATGCAAAAACGTTTATTTGTTTTAATACCATTATTAGATATAGCAAAACATTACCAACACCCTTTATTACATAAAAATACAATTGCACTAATTGAAGACTGTAAAGATGATGCTATAATTTCAGTTTTAAAAAATAGTTAACTATACTTTATTTTGCCTTTTTTCTCGCTTATGCTTTCTACGTAGTTTATATTCTTCTATACATTTTTTTTTATACTGGCTTAGTATATTTTTTTGCTCATAAAGTTTCTTATTCGTTAAATGTAATTGATATTTAGTCTTTTCGTTTTTCTTACTTGTAATTTCTATAAAAACTTTTTTACCTGCATCTATGTATCCTTTTTTATCTGGAATATCAACAACCTCTTGTTGTTTTAAATTTCCTAAAGGAACTGATGCCCATATATTAGTGTCTTTTTCTCCAAAACCTAAATGTCCTTCTACAAACAAATGAAACACATTAGATGAAATTTCAAATTGAGGTATTTCTACAATATTATTAGACAAGTACAATGTATTCTTTATTGGAGCAAAGCGGATATCGTCAAAACGGTGTTTCTTAAATATTTTGTCTGTAATATTAGTTATTGGCTTAAATTTTTCTATTTCTATATCTTCTAAATCAAAACTTATTTCTCCGTTAAGCGAATTGGTTTGTAAACCTTTTTCTTTATTAATTCCTCCTTGTACAAAACCATCTAATATTAACTCTCCTCCTATTCTATCAGCCTCTTTTAACACCTCTAACCCAAAATAATCAAAAGAGTACAATGCCTTTTCTAAATCTAATTTATTAGCCGTAAATGCTAAAGAAAACAAAGTTTCTTCTTCCTTATTAATATCTAAATGTGCATTCAGGTTTACATTTCCTTTATAAAAATCAAAACCAGTATTTTCTAAGAACAATTTATTAGCACTCTCAAAATGAATATTTGTTTTTAGGTTATCAACCTTTAAACTATTGTATGTAAAATGATCAATATTTACTGTTAATGTAGGGTCAAAATGATCGTAAATATGATGTATGGTTGTATTTAAATTGTTCTTTGCTTTTTTATGCTTCTTATCTTTTTTTAATACTGAAAATAAATTGGTAAAATCATCAAATGATAATTTTGTAGAATGCATATGTAATTGCGACTTTACGGGTAATGCATTTTCTTTATTAAATAGTAGTGTTGTTAAATTATCAACCTCTCCTGATACATTAATTTTATCTCCAGAGTCTAATACAACATCAAGTGTTTTTAACATGGCATCATTCTCTAGAACCGAAACTTCTAATTCTGGTATTGGAATTAGCAGCTCTTTAAACTTAACACTTGTGTTTGCTACCTTTAAAACACTATTAGCATTTACTACTAAATCATCTAATTTACTTATATCTCCTTTGGTGGATGTTTCAAAGGAAAACTCCCCACTTTCAAAAAAGAAATTATCATTTTTAAAAATAGTATTTAGCTGCTCTGGATTTCCTGTTGCTTTAATTTCCGTTTCTATTAAAGTAACATTAGGGTCTTCAACATTAAGATCTACTGATAAGTTTACTTTTCCTTTTTCACCATAGGTAAAACTCGTTTTATTTAATTTTAATTTTTCGGCTCTTTCAAAATGTATTCCTGTTTTAAATTGATCTACACTAACATCTTCATTATATACAAAATGATCAATAACTACATTTAAACTAGGGTTAAAACCTATATATATATGCTCTAAAGTTTCTTTTAATGTTTTTTTAGGTTTATTCTTTTTTAATAGGTTTTTATCTTTTTGAAGTAACTTCTTAAAATCAGTCCAAGCTAATTTTTCAGAATACACATTTAAATAGGTACTCACCTTTTGTTCGGAATCTTTATTCAATAAACCCTCTATATTTTCTAGCTTTCCTGTAAAGTCAATTTTATCTCCAGATTCTAGTTCTAATTCCAACTTATTCAAGTTTGCATTATTGTTTTCTACTATAACATCTAATTCATTAACAGCTACGGTTACATCTTTTGGCTGAAAGTATATATTAGAATTTTGTAATTTAATTGTACTATTTGCTTTAGCTAATAATTTATCTATATGTTTTAAATCTCCTGATACATCTGCATTCAAATTAAAAGTTCCATTTTTAAACAAAAATTTATCATTATCAAAAATTGTATTAAGATCATCAGTAATTCCTGTAGTTGCTACATTAGCATTAACCTTAATTAAGTTAGGTTCTTTTAAATTAAGTTTTCCAGATAAATTAACAGTACTATTATTAAAGCTAAAGCGTGTATTTTCTATAAACAAATTGTTTGTATTCTCATAATACACACCTGTTTTTAAATCTTTTATTTCTAAAGATTTATACACTAATTCATTAATAAACACACTTATACTTGGGTTGAATTTAGTATAAATATCTTTTAACGTTTCTTGAAAAGTATTCTTAGATTTCTTTTTTGTTTTACTTTTTGTTGCTTGTATTATTGCTGTAAAATCATTCCACACTAATTTATCTGAATGTATTTTTATATTAGATGATGTTTTATTTTCATTATCGGAAACAACAATATTTGCTATATTTTTAATTTCACCCGATAAGTTAATTTTATCTTTTGAAGGCATTTCAATTTCTAAATCTTTTAAGAATGCATTTTTATTAAAAACATCTAGAAAAAGTGATTTAATAGGAATATGCAAATCAGTATTTTTATTTACAATACTGCTATTTTGTAATTGTAAAGACAGTGTGGATTTATTTATTAAATTATCTATATATGTAGCATCTCCGTTAATGGTTGCATTAATTTTAAAAGTTCCGTTTTCAAATAAAAATGTATCACTACCCAATACTTTGTTTAATTGTTCTGTTTTCCCTTCTGAAATCAATTTACCTGTTACTTTCGTTTTAACTTCAGGTGTACTAGTTAATGAAGCTTCTTCTATTTTAAAACCTACTTCTTTATATTCCCCTTTAAGGGAATCTATTAATAATCGTGCATTTTTTATAGATTCTGTTTTTGACCGTTCATCATCATAAATTCTATTAATAAATTTACCAGAAAGAGCAACCTTATCAACCTCTATTTTATCTTTAATGTTCACTCTGTTATTTTCTGTTTTAAACTGAACATTTACTATTGGGTTAGATTTTGGAGCAAAACTACCTTCTATAGTCGTGTTTGTAAATAATGGCTTTTCTAAACTATAAGGTCTAAGTTTACTTTGAATTTTCTCAGGAAGTAGCTGTATAGACTCTAAATAATTTGTTTTATCATTTTCTAAAGAAAATAAAAAGCTTCCTGGACCTTCTAAATTCATTTTACTAGACACCTCAAAAACCTGATCATCTACCTGTAAATCAAATTCAGGAATATCTATTTTTTTACTTTCTAAATTAATGGTTGGCTTTAGCGTTCCTGATACTTGTGCTCCATTAAAAAAACTTCCATTTTTAGTATTAAAAGCAAGATCCGAAACGATCACATCTAAATCTAATCTTCCAGAAATAGCATGATCACTTATATTAAGGTCTGTATCAATTTTATTTACCTGAAATTGAAATTTCTTATTTTTTTGATAGTTAACTATGCTTAATTGTAGGTTTTCAATTACTAATCGAGTATTCTTTTCTAGAGGAAAATCTTTTTTAGTACCATTTTGTTTATTTACTTTATTAGGAATAACAGCACCTGTATTATCTACATTTGTTATCAATGCAACAGTTGCATCTTTAATTAAAATAGATTTTACTTGTATTTTTTTACAAATTAACTTAACTAAGGATAATTTTATTTTGGCTTCTTTAGTTTTAATAGTTTGCTCTTTATGTTTTTGTTGATTAAAGCTACTAAATTCAAGATCTTGAACTTCAAAAAAAACAGAAGGAAAGTTTGTCCAAGAGCTTAAACTAATATTACTAAACTCTATAGAACCATTACAATGAATTGCAAAAGCTTTTTCAAATTCTTCTATAACTTCTTTACGGTGAGACTCTATATAAAAACACACTCCCGCGTATAGCACACAACTAAGCACGAAAAAAAATGCAGTAATTTTAATTGCTTTTTTAAACATCTAAATTAAAAATAATTAGAAAGGCTACGCTATATTATAAAATACTTATTACACTGTTGTTTTATATAAGTTAATTATATCATAATAAAATTATATTCTTTCTGTAAAAATTGATTTTTTATTACCCTATTAATTTAGTTTGTATTTCAAATTATGTTTTAGAATTTTTAGTCATACAATTCGTTCAAATAATTTAAAGCATAATTACTTAAGTAATTATGTACTCAACAATACAACCCCTATTCATTCATTAAAAACCAGTAAACCAATATATTAAAATTAAGTTTTGTTTATAACAACAACTATGAAAAAGCACTTTTACTTTTTATTTTCTCATTCATATCTATTTCAATTATTAGCTGTAGTAATGATGATTCTAGTGATAATACCGATACAAACTCCGATACTGATACACCAACTAGTGTTATAAACACAAATGACCCTGATTTTGATTTATCGGTTGACCCTGGAATAAACCCTGTTTTTTTAAACGACCCAGAACTTAACCAAACCGAAGATTACACTTACGTGGAAACCTCTCCTGGTGATCATAATTTACCCGACGGAATTATACCAATTGTCTATGATGCTAGCGGAGTAAACAATTTACAGACTACTTTATCTAATAGTTTGGCAGATCTTGAAAACGGGCATGGATTAGCTTTGTATCTTAAAAATGGTAATGAACTTAATGATCAAGATTTATCTTTTTTGCAAAGATTAAATTTGAATGAAAACGGTTGGCCTGGTTTAGATAATTTAAATATTCTACATGTATATAATTTATTACGATTGCAACCAGATACCAGATATAGAGTCTACAACAGAAACTTCTTTTGGGAAAATGGATGGCAAGATCCTGAAAGTATTGTTTTACAAGGCGAAGGTGGTTGGGTAGACCATATTGTTATGGATGATTTAAAAGAAATTTCTGCTGGTGCTTTTTGTGATACTAATTTTAGCTCTATGAGTTTTAAAGGCGCTAAAACTGTTAGACAAATGGGTCTTGGTTTTGCTCCTAGAGCTCCTGCAACTATTCTTTACATGCCTAGCGTTGAAATGGTTGAACAACATGCTTTTAGAAGAAGACAACATATATTAAAATATAATTTTCCTAAATTAAAAGAGGTTGGTTCTTTTGCCTTTGATGACAACTCTAGAATGCAATAATACATAAACCTATCACCTTTAGAGACTACAGATATTCGTAATTCATTTAACGACCCCCGAGATTTAATAGCCTTCAACTTTCCTAAAGTGGAATATCTTGGTCTTAGCTGTATGGGTGGTACAAATGATACTACAACCATATTCCGATTTCCTGCTATGTTAAATTTTGATAGAAGCTCTTTACGCGGACATTCAAATATGGAATTTATTTGGGCTTCTGAAGCTACTAGAATTGGACCTATTGTTTTTATTGGTAATTCATCATTAACAACAGTTTACATGCCAAAAGTAGAAGATGTAGGTCGTTTTGCTTTTCAGGATTGTACTAGTTTAGTTAGCCTAGAACTACAAAGTGCTACAATTATTAGAATTAATGCTTTTGATGGCGCCACTGCTTTAGAAGAAGTTCGTTTACCTTCTGTACAAGAAATACAGAATGAAGCTTTTTTAAATGTATCTAGTTTAGAAAGAGTGTATCTATGAGACACCCCTCCGGAACAAGGTACAAATGCTTTTACAGGAACTAGCTCTAACCTTACTATTTTTTATACCGGAAATAACCCTGAGTGGGAAACATGGAGACCTGTAGGTAATGAAACTGCTCAAGTGATAAGGGAAGAGTAAGCTCTACCCTTTCATTTTTGCAAATAAATCCCATAAAACAACCCCTGTAGTTACTGATATATTTAAAGAGTGTTTTGTTCCGTATTGCGGAATTTCAATAACCGTATCACTAGCACTAACTACACTCTGTTGCACTCCTTTTACTTCATTACCTAATATAATAGCATATTTTGTTGTTGCCTCTGGCTTAAAGTCATTTAAAAACACCGCATCTTCTGCTTGCTCAATAGCTAATACTTTTACGTTATCAGCCTGTAGTTTTTCAATTAAAACATTGGTGTCTTCTACGTGTTCCCAAGCTACAGTTTCCGTTGCTCCTAAAGCCGTTTTCTGAATATCTTTATGTGGCGGAGTTGCGGTAATACCACACAAATAAACTTTTTCTACTAAAAAAGCATCTGAACTACGGAATACCGAACCAATATTATTTAAACTTCTAATATTATCCAACACCACAATGATGGGTGTTTTTTGAGCTTCCTTAAACTCTTCAATTGATTTTCGGTCGAGTTCGCTGTTTTTTAATTTTCTGTTCATTCGTGATGTTTGGTTGTTGTTGCAAAATTACGAATGTCAATTTATATTAATAGGTAATCACTATAAAAGTATTGGAGTAATTAAACAAAAACAAACTAATCTATATGAATTCCTTTTATTACTTGTATATTTTCTGTGGCCATTAATAATTTACCATTGTAATCAAAACTATAAGTATGTTCTAAACCATTTTTTTGACCTGTATAACCCACTTCTTTTACATCAGAAAAGATCTTTATAAGCCATTTTTTGTTTTCATAATTAGCTTTTAATTTTATCCCTTTCTGTTTTTTAAATTTATTAATCACCTTTCTTTTGTGCAAAAAATCAATGATATCATTATAATTAAAGTTAGGGTTGATTTTTTTTTCTTTATTCACTGTTCTTTCAAGCTTCCCTTCTTTATCATAATATTCCCAAAGTCCAATTTCTACATCTCCAAACAATAAACCTTTTTCTTTGACCCCTCTATTATCATAAAACTCTTTATATAACCTATAAAATTTATGATTAGGAAAAATATAAGAGCTATAGCCCGAACCTTCTTCGTCTAATTTTATTAAACTTTCATTCTCATAATATTGAGTTTGTTCATTCTTTTTTCTTCTATAAAAATTTTCCGTATCAAAAGTTTCAAAACCTACAGGCATATCTCCCTTGTAAATATAATTTGCTTTACAGCCATATAAGTAAGACTGTAATTAATAAATAATATATTAGTTTCATCATTAATTAATATTTCTATTAATAATTCTCCATTGCCAATACCAAGTATAAAAACGATCTTTAGAGTTCCTTTCTGTCACTAGATCTAATTCATATTTCCAATGAGAATAATCCATCATATTATGAGTTTCTTGAGCTTTAAAAGTACACGGCACTAACGGTAACACATTATTTGTAAATGTATGAGGCAAACCAAAACTATGTAAAATCTCATGTGCCAATGTTTCTTCATCTAAACCTGAAAACAATACAGCATAATCCACATCTAATTCTGAATAACCTCCAACTGTCTTCTTTTGAACAAGTACCCCTTCTTCATGAAATAGTTTTTCGTTAACGTATTCTTCTCCAAGGCAAAATAATTTAAGTTGATTATCAAACTGCCCTGGGTATGTAAGTGCCAATTGCTCTTTTAAAAAAGCTGACAACCCTGTTCTTGAATTTATATCTCCCTGCCTTCTATATCTAGCGTTAAAGTCTATATGACTAAAATTCTCATCAGGTTCTGTAATATCAATTTTCACTTTTTTTATTATACATATTGAAAGAATTTTTTTCTTTATCTTAAAAATAGTAAAACTTTGTTTTTGAATTTTTTCCTTTTTCTCCAATAACTTGTTAATTAATTTCCTCTTCGAACTTCTATAGCTTTAACTCTTATATGTTAATATCTAATTTCTTATTGTCTACTAGGTCCAAAATCATGTATTTTTCCTCCTCCAATACGCCCTCTACCCG
>CAZJGP010000226.1:0-7748 GCA_964545595.1 uncultured Flavobacteriaceae bacterium
TAATTACTCTTTAATAATGTTATAGTATATAAAAAATATTTTTTTTAATAAAATTTATGAGAATATAATAACATGTAAAAATAGCCTTTTACTGGTTTATTTTGTTTTTAAACGGTATTTATTATATTTAACCTCACTTTAAATCGTTTAAATACCTATATTTAAGATGTATTACATATGTATATTACTTTATTTATAATTAAATATTAGTAAAAATAATTGAGTAGGAATTTATATTCTAAAATTAATTAATCTTAAAATTTATGAAAAATATTTTATCTCTGATACTATTTATATGAGGGTTATTATTTTTTAATATGACTAGCGTAGTTAAGAGGTTGATTTAATAAACTTAAATCAATTAGAAGAAGTTTCTGATGTAGGAAAAATATTTAAAGTTAATAGTAGTTTTAATTTAGGAGGAAATACTTTAAATATTATTCCATGAATAACTTTAAAGCCAGAAGGAGGAGTTTTTACAAACGGTATAATAGGTAATATAAATTTTGATATTATTAATATTAATAACAGACTGTTTGATTCTTCAATAGTTTTTTTGAATATATACGAGAAACCTTTCTTAGTAGAATGGTTTGGTGCTCGAGGTGATGGCGGTATTACCGATGATTCTGAAGCTATAATAAATTCGATCACGTATGCCAATAATATAGAGCTAAGCAATAATAAAATTTATTATTTAGAAAATCCAATTAATATAAATCGTTCTGGTAGTATTAGTATAAATGGTAATGGAGGTAAAATAATAGGAAGAGGATTTATAAATGAGCCATTATTAAAATTTGGATTACAGTTTTCAGAAGTAGAAATTGAGAATTTAAAAATTGATGGAGAATTAGTAAAATGCTCAAACAATAGAAGTTAATAGTAGGTTTAAAGGTCATAATTTAGATATTCAAAATTTTGAAGCCCCTTTAAATAAAAGTTTTGGTATAAGAGCAATTATTAAAAAAACGTCTTCTGTATTAATATCTAATAGTCATGTAAGTAATATTAGAGCACCAAAGGTAGGAAGCCCTGCCAATAGTAACGGTGAAGGTATATCAAGAGCAATTATCATTGAATGGGAAGGAGAATACCCTAATAGTGATGTTATGATTACTAATAATATTCTTTAAAATGTTGTTGGAATTGATGGAGATGTAATACAAATAGTTCAGTCTAGAAGAGATTATGATACTGAAAATAAAACTATTATTCAAGATAATGTTATTTCTTATGGAACAGGTCGTTTAATAAAAGCAACAGCATCTAATGTTGAAGTTTATAATAATACTTTTAGACCATTTCCAGAAGGACACCCTGATAGTGAATTAGATTCGAGTAAAAAAACTTACTTAATTGCTTATCAACGATTCTTTCCTATAGAAGGTAAAGATGAAGATTATGTGTTAGGCTCTAGATTTGAAAATAATACTTTTATTTCAGATAATGATATAGATTATGGTAATGGAGGTAGTCTAGGTTTTCAGCAAACAAAAGGGGCAGTAGTAGTAAATAACACTTTTGTAAATAGTCAAGTGGTTTTTGCAGGATTTAATCAAGAAGCACATATTTATAACAATAGTTTTGAAAATTCAAATATAAATTTTGAAAGAAGAGATCACGTATTTAATAACTTTAATATTGTAGATAATACTTCAGGTTTTATAAATAAAAGTGATATAAATGTAAATGGTCCGTTTGAATTTAATTACTCAAGTAATACTTTAAATTTACATAATAGTACCGATGAATTTGATAGAATATTGATTCCAAATGGAGGTTTCTTTGCAAATTCAACTAATGACGATGATATTGAAAAAAAAATGAAGAAACAGCAAAATCAATAATTGGAATATCAAAAAACCTTATAAATGATGCAGTTACGTTGCAAGGAGATTTAAACGAAATTTTTAAAATTGAAATCCATGACTTTTCAGGCCAAAAAATTATAGACAAAGAAGTTACTAATGAAAACGAAATAAATGTTTCAGAATTATCACAAGGAATGTATATACTTCTTATTCATTCTGATTTTGGTTTGATAACAAAGAAACTTATCAAAGAGTAGTAAGCATACTCAAACACGTTGTATTTACTATAGAATAGGTAATAGGCTTTGTTAATTTTTATTTATATGATAACATTAAAATACGTTATTTAAGTTAGTTATTACTTCTTTTTTGCTTTCTTCATGGATACTTTAAAATCATCGATATTTCCGTGTAATTTTACATTTAAGTATTTTACTTTCTTTTTTGGATCAACTTCTATTATTTCATCTTCTTTTATATTGTTACCACTATCTTTTTTATTACTAAACAGTTTATATTTTGCAGCCTTTTTAACAATTTTCCAAGGTATTCTTACGTAGTATTCAATATTGTTATCCAAATCTTGTGACCCAGATAATTCCATATGTCCTAGTGTTGATTCAATAGTCATATTAGGTACATTAATGCGACCGTTTATTATATCTATATGATTTTGAATAGTGTCAAATTTGATGTTTTTAAGGTTTTTATCACCCATATAGTCTGATAGCATATCCATTGGCTTATAATTCTTTAATTGGCCATTATATACTTTTAAATCCATATGAATTTCTGACTGATCTAAATTAGGTACTAAATCAGGATATATTCTAATTTTTCCATTTATTTTGGTAGTAACATGTCCTTTTAAATTGTCTGAAACTAAATGATCTTGTCCAAAATTCTCAAACTTAAATAAGAACTTATCAATATCAATATTAGTAGCCTCAATATTAGGCTTCATATATATACGTTTAGGGTCGCTACCATTAAAGTAACCTGTCATATTAAAATTACCGCCAGCCGCATTTAAATCTAATTTGTCTACGTGAATATAATGATCTTGAGTAGTACGTAAATCTGCTTTTATTGTTTCTAACCGAATACGATTATACATGAAATAGTCTACATCTACATTAAATTTCATATCGGTAAACGGTAGTTCATATAAATTAAAAGCATCTGTATGTTCAGCAACATCAGTAGCAGTTTTAGAGGTTTCTTTTATTGCAGAAGGTTTTACTGTTTCTTCAGGAGGAAATAGTTGATCGTAATCAATATAATTTGCTTTAAAGCTCAAGAAATTGTCTCGTTTTTTAATAACTTCATTAGATCCTAAATAATAATTTAAGTCTATATTAAAAGAAGTTCTACCTATTTTACCTATAAAATCATTCACCATAAGATGGTCTTCTTCATAATGAAAATCACCTGTAAAATCTTCAAAACGTAAAGGGTGTATATGCATTTTAGTATTCAGCTTATCTAATTCTAGATCTACAGAATGTAATGCAGATGCTTTATAATGCATGCTAGAATTTACATGCAATTCTAATTTTTTAAATTCTTCATGTCTATATTCTTTAGGAATATAATTTTCTCCTTGGTACGAGAAAATATCTTCTAAACGTAATAAATCAGAGGATAAACTAATATCTAAATCTACATCGCCATTCAGTTCTTCTTGCATCCAAAAACCATAATTATGTACCAAACCATTAAAATGAAAATCAGAATCATCAATAAATCCTGTAAAATCTTTAATTTTTAAATCTTTATCATCTATCAAGAAATCAACGTGAAAATCGTGTAATTCATGTGGATAATGCTTTAATTGAGCATGAAAGTTATCTACAAAAAATTCTCCTTTAGGTAAATATTTACTTTCAGTAAAAGCTTTTGCTGAAGCACTAAATGATAAGCCTGCACTTAAATCTTTAATTTGTTCATCTATGCCTGTGCTGGTACTATCTGTAGCAGAAAATTTAGTTATTTCGGCAATATCTAATTGATTGGATTTAATATCTAAGTGCGCAACTATTGGTGTATCGGTATGATGTACTATAGCTGGAAGATCCGATAAATACCCTGTTATTGAAAGATTAGACTTACCCAAAAGCATATCAAATTGATTAAGTGTGGCTTTCTTTCCTTTCATTACTAAATGAGCATTCAATTTCTTTAATGGAGCAGGAAGATCTTTAGAAGATAAACTTAGATTATCAATTTTTAACTCACTAAAATAAGCCTGATTCAATTTATTTAATGCTTGTTCTGGCTTATCAATGTCTATAATGTCATGAAAATTCATTTTTAATGAAATATTTCCTTTGGCATCATCAACATCATTTAAATTCAAGAAACCAGTCATAAATTCAATATTAAAATCGGCGTCCAATTGCATATCTACTTCTGGTTCATCAAAATTGTTTATTACTACATTACCTATAAATTTTCCTTTTTCTAGCTTAGCTGTCATATCTTCTAAAGAGAATGTTGTAGTACGAGCATTGCGTTCATTTCCGTTGGTAAAATGCCCTTTAAACCCCATATCATTTACTCTTCTACCTTTGTTTGTATTTTCTAGAAAAGCTTCACTTGCTCCAAAATTTACATCAAAAAATGGAACTTGCTGGTTAAGAGTAGGTCCTTGAACTATTGCATTAAAATATATTTTACCTGCATTTTTATAACGTTCTAAAACAGGTATAAGATCATTTGGAGCAAAGGCAATAAGCATATCAAAGTTTGGCTTTGTTCCTCTTATTTTAAGATCAAGGTCAACATCATTTTTTGTGTCTACTTTTCCTTCTATCTCAAAATCTCCATGTTCCATAGTAACACCAGAAGGTTTAACGGTAAGTAAACCGGTATCTTTATTAAGATTAAGATCTGTATGAAGTTCAAAATGTTTATGCTTTACATAAGTAGTATCACCATTGTCTATTAAATTCATTTCAAACTCAGTATTTACATGTCCTGAAATAGATTGCTTGTCAATATTGAACCCTCCTTCTGCATTATAGATAAATGTTTCTAAATCTGTGTTTTCGCCTTCATCTTTTTTGTGAATATCTAAATTGCGTAATTTAATTTTATTAAGGTTAAAAGTTATGGGTTCTTCACTTTCTGTTTCGTTAAAAGATTTTAAGGCGTTTAAAATATTTATGCTTTTATCTTCATGTATTATAATATCAAAAAAACCGTCTTCTATAATTAATGACTTAAGGTTATAATTACCTTTTACAATATCCCATAAATTAAAACCTATATAAATATCTTTAACATCCATAATAGTAGGGGAGTTTTTCTTCTTGTTTTCGTATATTTTTAGATCGTCGGCTTTAAAAGAAATATTAGGAAAATTACTAAAAAGCGATAAATGTGTATTTCCAATAGCAACAGAACCTTTATGGGTTTTATTAAGAGAAGTAATACCCTCTTTAATAATACTATTTTGTTTTATTTTAATATATGTTATAGTTGCACCTAAAAGTAATAATGGTACCAGTATTATCCCAGCAATAAACCGCAACCAGAATTTTCTTTTGTTCAAGAATTTTAATTTCATTGTGCTTATTGTTAGGTGGGTATTTAGTTGTTAAGGTTTCTATGTGTTTAGACTAGAAAAATAGTTAAAATTTTATTGGTCTCAAAATAGTTTAAATAGCGTATTTTAATGTATTTATATTTAGTTTAAAAACAATTGTATTAATTTTAAGTAATGTAGTAAGGTCGTTTATATTATTGTACTAAAATTACAGTATATATCTATTTTATTTTCTATACATTTATTAAATTTTCTAGAGATTGTAGGTCTAGATCGATTTATAGAAGCTTTGGTCTTCTTTTCGTTTAAGGAGTCTCAATTTGGACTCTTTCTTTGCGGGTAAGTCTTGTGTTTTTTTTACGTACCATTTTAACAAATCTATTAATTTAGATTTGTTGCGTTAAGTTCTTGAGTACGCAGTAGCCTATCTTTAATAAATGCTAACGGATTTGTATAAGAATAGTAGGGCGAAAAAAAGGCGACTACCATTCGGTTGAAAACAAGCCAAATTTAAAAATTTGGTGACCTTGTAAAAGTACCTTTACCATTGGGTTAAGCACTTATTGCCCTATTATTTTTATACGTTTGTTAGCACACGTTATTTTTCCGCTATGACTGTGATAATTATCTCTTTTTGGTCTCTCGTAAATACTTCATCATATTCAATTTCGAAGTCGGAATATTGTGCTCCTTCGCCTTTGAATTTAAATCCTATATTTATATGTGGGTCTATTTTTTTCTCAATTCTTTTTCCGTCAACTATTTCAAATACTATAGCATCATCAGCTACCTTTTTCTCGATAATCTTAACCAGTTCACTTAATTTCATTTATTCTTAATTTATAGTTTCAAAATATTGTTCGATTTGTGTTCTAATTTTATTTATGTTTCCGATTGTGTTTTTTAAAAGTCCATCATCTTTATACGTTTTTAGATCCATTTCCAACTTATAACGTTCTTCTTCATCTCCCATAAAATCAATTTTTCCATTTCTATAAGTACTGAACATTGAATCAAGTCTTTTTCACTCTTATTTGATGTTTATTGGTAAAATATGGCGTTTTTTTGAAAACGTATTGTAAACCTCTTGTAAATCATCATACGATATACTTAAAACAGTAGTATTTGTTAATGATTCTAATTCATATAAAGATGGTTTTCTGGTTAAAAAAGAATCATAAGCACTTATGAATTGTTTTTTAAAACAAAAACCAAATGTAATTTCTTTGGCAGGATCTGTTTTGAGAATATAAAAACGTACGATACCAGATATGATAAATGAAATTTTATTTTCTACAGTACCTGATTTTAAGAAAACAGTTTTCTTAGGAATATCTTCCCTTTTAAGTTTTGATGAAAAAAAAATCCAATCTTCTTCACTAACCTCTGAAATTTGATTAAGAAAACCTTTAAAAATATTTAATATTAAGTCAGAATTTATGCTCATCTACCTGCAAGATAATCAACAATTAAAAAACAAAAGTGTTTTTATAAAATAATTAGCTTTAAAACATTAAAACAACTGTGATTATATATAATTTTTTTTGATAAATAATCATTTTTATAAATGCCCAAATCAAATTCTAAATTACTTATTGTCATGGCTTTTTTTGCCATTTATGTAATTTGGGGCTCTACATATTTGTTAAACAAAATAGCAGTAACACAATTAGATCCTTTCTTTTTGGCTTCTATACGCTTCTTTATTTCGGGTATTTTGATCTTAACAATTGCTAAATTAATTAAGCTAAAATTATCAGTTTCCAAAAAAGAATTTTTAAACTCTATTTTTATTGGTTTTTTGTTTTTGGTATATGGTAATTGTGTTTGTGTTTCAGCCTTACAATATATAGATAGTGGCTTTGCAGCTTTACTAGTATCTACACAACCATTATTTGTATTATTATTAATGAAGATATTATATAATAAAAAAATACAAACTAAATCTATAATTGGTATTTGCTTAGGTATTTTAGGAATGTTTTTATTAGTAAATCAGCAAGAAATTAATGCAGAAAATAATAGTATAATAGGTATACTAATGATTTCATCTTGTGTTTTAGTATGGAGCTACGCTAGTATTTATGTGAAGAATACTTCTTCCTAAAAGTTATTTTGTAAGCTCAGGTTATCAAATGCTCTTTGCTAGTATAATGCAATTAGTTATAAGCTTTATGTTAAAAGAAACTTGGAAAGTGCCCATTTATTGGGAAACAAATGTTGTTTGGTCAATGGTTTTATTAATTGTTTTTGGTAGCATTGTAGCTTTTACTGCCTTTAACTATTTATTAAAAGTAGTATCTACTGAAAAAGTTGCAACTTCTGCTTTTATTAACCCTATTATAGCACTTTTATTAGGTTGGTATATTTTAGATGAAAAATTG
>CAZJGP010000227.1:0-10728 GCA_964545595.1 uncultured Flavobacteriaceae bacterium
TAAATATCCAGATAAAACAGTATTATATATTTCTTCGGAAAAGTTTACACAACAATTTATAGATTCTGTAAAGTCAAATACAAGAAATGATTTTATTCATTTTTATCAAATAATAGATGTTTTAATAGTTGATGATATTCAATTATTATCTGGTAAAGCTGGTACACAAGATGTTTTCTTCCATATATTTAATCATTTACATCAAAATGGAAAACAGGTAATACTTACTAGTGATAAAGCTCCTGTTGATATGCAAGATATTGAGCAGCGCTTACTATCAAGATTCAAATGGGGATTATCTGCAGAATTAAATCAGCCAGATTTTGAAACTCGTATATCTATTATTAAAAATAAACTATATCGAGATGGAGTAAATATGCCTGATGATATTGTTGAATTTTTAGCACATAATATCAAAACAAACATACGTGAATTAGAAGGAGCTATTATTTCTTTAATTGCACATTCTTCTTTCAACAAAAAAGACATCACTATTGATTTAGCGAAAACTATTGTTGAAAATTACGTTAAGAACACGAAACGTGAAGTTTCTATAGAATACATACAAAAAGTAGTTAGTGATTATTTCCAAATGGATGTAGAAACACTACAATCAAAAACACGTAAGCGCCATATTGTACAAGCTCGTCAATTAGCTATGTTCTTTGCTAAAAGACTAACTAAAGCATCGTTAGCAAGTATTGGTAGCCAAATAGGAAAACGTGACCATGCTACTGTATTACACGCTTGTAAAACTGTTGATAATTTAAGTATGACAGACAAGCAATTTAAAAAATACGTTGAAGATTTACAGAAGAAATTGACACTGTAATTAAAACACATAAAGTTATGAGTGACAAACGCATAAAAATTTTAATGGTTTGTTTAGGTAATATATGCCGCTCACCTTTAGCACAAGGCATTTTAGAAAGTAAACTAGATACTAAAAAGTATCTAGTTGCTTCTGCCGGAACTGCCAACTACCACACTGGAAAATTACCCGATTCACGCTCTATTGCTGTTGCTAAACAAAACGGAATAGACATTACTAATCAAAGGGCTGCTCAATTCCACAAAAGTGATTTTAATACTTACGACCATATTTTTGTTATGGACGAAAGTAATTATGAAGATGTAATTTCACTTGCAAACAATAATTCTAAAAAAGAAAAAGTTCGTTTAATTCTTAACGAAATAACACCAAATAGTAATTCAGAAGTTCCGGACCCTTATTATGGTGGCGAAAACGGATTTAGACATGTTTACGAATTATTAGATACTGCTTGTAATAATATTGCTAATAGAATATAAAAATTAGCAAAAGCACTATTATTTCAGTACCTTATATACAACTCAAAATACATTTATGGATACTCCTTTAGGAAAAGTATATATGATCCCTGTACGCTTAGGCGATGATATAAAACTAGAAGTTTTACCTATATCAATAAAAAAAATTATTGAAGAGACTACTCATTATATTGTTGAAAATGAAAAAACGGCTCGTAGGTTTATTAAAAAAATAAGTCCAACAAAATCACAGCCTTCATTAGAGTTGAGTTTACTTAATAAATTTACTGAAGATATAGAACTAAATAGTTTTTTAGATCCTTGTTTAGAAGGTCATAATGTAGGTGTATTATCCGAAGCTGGTTGCCCTGGTATTGCGGACCCTGGAGCAGATATTGTTAAACTTGCTCATCAAAAAAACATACAGGTAGTTCCTTTAGTAGGTCCTTCTTCTATTCTATTAGCTTTAATGGCTAGCGGAATGAATGGTCAAGGTTTTAGTTTTAATGGCTATTTACCTATTGACAAACAAGAACGCAAACAAAAAATAAAACAATTAGAACGCGTTTCATTTGAGCAAAATCAAAGTCAATTATTTATAGAAACTCCTTACAGGAATGAAAAGCTTTTAAGTGACTTAATAACTATCTTACACCCCAATACTAGATTATGTATTGCTGTAGATATTACTTTAACCACAGAATATATAAAAACACTACCTGTTTCGCAATGGAAAAAAGCAAAGGTAGAATTACATAAAAGACCTTGCATTTTTATAATACATAAAGATTAACTTATATATATTAAAAAATAAAAAGCCACTTTTTAATTATCAAAAGTGGCTTTATATTTTAATAATATACTAATATAATTAAATAAGATGTTTGTGTGTTGCTTTAGCTTTTCTGTTCTCTGGAACATCAGACACATCAAATGATTTAAACTTTGTTAAATACTCTACAATAGAAGTTCCAAAACCATCTTTAAATACATATTGACCATTACTAGTCAAAAACCTTTTTACAGATTTAGGCCCTGCTAAATGAGCTGCTGCTAAAATACCTGACTCTGTTATAAGTATACCATTTACTTTTTTACCTACGTAAGCAGCAATGTATTTTCTTAAAACCCATTTATTTCTAGACAAATTAGCTATAAAAGCCTTTTCTTGCAAAGAAGGAGAGTTCAAAAACTCTTTAGCATCATAAACTCCTACTAAAGCTAATGTTCCTTTACCAAATTGGTATTTTCCCATGTAACCAAACTTGTTAACTACATCATAACGTCCTTGAGATTCTTTAAAAGCCAAAGCTTCTTTAAAACCTAAAAAATCATTTTCAAAATAAAGAACACTTTCATCAGTTTGTTTACTTGGTTCGTAAGCTAACTGGCTTAAACTTGGGTATTCATAATTTAAAGCTTCTCCTGCAATTTTAATTCCTTCAAATGTCTCTGTTGAATTTGAAAAAAGAATTGTAGATAAATTAACTACGAACAAAATTACTAATGGTATAACTGAAATTTTTAATATTTTGCTTTTTAGCATCATATATTGAATGGTTTTCCAATTGAGGACGCAAATGTAATACCTAAATTTTCTTCAACACTAATTTTCCTTCAACTTTTACGATAAACTTAACGTATTAACCCACTTGTTAGTTTATTTATCGAATTTTACATAAAAAATAAAAGATTTTAACGCATAATTTTCTTGTTATTCACCCATTGGTGATAACTCTGGCTATTTCTGTTATGTTGAGAAAGAGTAGAAGCAAACTTGTGGAAACCAAAATTTTTAACATCAGCTACAAAGTAAAAGTAATTATGTTTTTCATAATTTAAGACAGCATCAATAGCCGAAATATCAGGCATAGCAATAGGTCCCGGTGGTACACCAACGTTTCTATAGGTATTGTATGGGTGTTCTAATTTTAAATCTTTTAATAAAACACGCTTAATTACTTGCTCCCAATTACCACTATTTTTTTTCATAGCATAAATTACCGTAGGGTCAGCATCTAGTTTCATACCTTTATTTACCCTATTCATATATACCCCTGCAACTCTTGGGCGTTCTTGTACTTTTACAGTTTCTTTATGTACAATTGCTGCTAAAGTAATTACTTGTTTTGGTGTTAAGTTTATTTTTTTTGCTTTAGCTAAACGTGTATCGTTCCAAAATCTCTTGTATTCTACTAACATTTTATCTCTAAATGCTTCCGCAGAAGTATTCCAATATACTTGATAGCTATTAGGAATATACATTGCTAAGGCTGTATTTAAATCAAAATCATTTTCTTTTAAGAAAGATGCATCTTTAAATGCTTTTAATAAAGAAATACTATCAGGCTCTATTTGCTGCGCAATACGCCCTGCTAAGTTTTCTAAACGCTCTTGATTATTAAAACTTAACTTAATTGCTCCACTTTTAATACGTAAAATATTAATTAGCTCGTCATTATTTTTCCCTCTAGGGATAATAAATTTACCCGATTTAATTCTATTTGCATATCCTTTTTTAGCAGCCAACCACGCAAAAGACTCTACATCTTTTACATAAGGTTTCATTATAGCAACTACATCTTTAAAAGTTGCTCCTGTTGGTATTGTTATAAGTTGAGTCTCTTCTGCAAAAGCAGTATTAGAGCTAAATATCTTGTTATATATATTGTATGAAAATATTCCTCCGATAACTAACGATATAATAACTATCGTTAATAATATTTTTTTAATGTACATAAATATGTTGATATAGGTTTTCGTTTTTAAAGCTTCCGTTTACCATAGTCCAATCTTTTCGTTGTCCAATAAACTTAAAGCCTGCTTTTAAAAACAAATCTTGACTAATAATATTGTCTTCAGCAATAGCTGCATGCATTTGGTGTAAATGCAAATGTGTTTTTCCGTATTTAATAAGTAATTGTAAAGCCTCTTTACCATAACCTTTACCACGCTCTACTTGGTCTAAAATTAAAATACCTACCCCTGCTCTACGATGAGTTGGATTAAAATCATACAAATCTATAAAACCTACTACTTCTTCTTTATTTGTACAAATAACTAAACGTAATTGTTTTGCTTCGTAAATATCTTGATGTGCATTTTCTAAATATTGTTTAATTAAAAATTTAGAATATGGTGTTTGGGTAGCGCTAAACTCCCAAACACGTTCATCGTTCTCTACTTTATATACAAACTCTAAATCTTCAGGTTCTAAAGCTCTTAAATAAACATTTAAACCTTGTAATGTTACCATTCTATAGTTCCTTTAAACACTAATGTTGCTGCCCCTTCTAAATATACATTACTATATGCTCCTTGGTTTTCATTAAAAGTAATTGTTAACTCTCCTCCTGGTGTTTCTAATTTTACTTCTTCTGAATTTGTGATTTTTGCATTATGCATAGCAATTGCTACTGCGGTAACCCCTGTACCACATGACAAAGTTTCATCTTCTACACCACGTTCATAAGTACGTACTGCAAATTTATTTTCTTTTATATGCTCTACAAAATTCACATTAGTTCCTTCATCAAAATATGGAGCTCCTCTTCTAATACTTCTACCTTCCGTAAAAACATCAAATTCTTTAATATTTTCAACTGGTTGCACATGATGCGGCGAACCCGTATCTAACCACCAATGTTTACCTCCTACTTTTATTTCGTTTACATTTTGCATACCTAACTTTACCAAATTACCATTAATAGTAGCATCATGCGGACCATCTATTGCGGTAAAGTTAGCAGTACTATTAACTACACCGACCTCTTTAGCAAAAGCCACTAAACAACGACCACCGTTACCACACATTGTACTTTCATTACCATCGGCATTAAAATATACCATAGTAAAATCATCTCCTTTAACAGTAGGATTTTCTAGGAACATACAACCATCAGCTCCTATTCCGAATTTACGATCGCATAGGTGTGCTATAAGTTTGGTATCATTTTTGGATAGTTTATTATCGCGGTTATCGATAATAACAAAATCGTTTCCGGTTCCTTGGTATTTATAAAATGTAATTGTCATTATTTTGAATATTGGGTTAACAAAGTTACACATTTGATGTTTAATTTTTAGAGAATTATTTCATCAAGAAAACTGTAACACAGATAAAATAAAAACGTTTTTAAATAGAAAGAATTCCTTAAAATATGAAAAAAATAAGTTCATTATTAGTTGTAGCTATTTTAGGTGGCGCTGCTGCCTTAGGGTTACAAAAATTAATTCCGAATAATACTGAAAAAGCTATTGCTACAGTTCAAGATACTACACCTAAATTTCAGCCAGTAAGTATACCTACTTATACCAATAGTGCCGCTTTAGCTATGGAAGCTAATTTTACAATTGCTGCTGAAAAATCTGTAAATGCTGTGGTACACGTTAAAAACGTATCTACCTATAGAAAACCTCAAAACTATATGGACTACTTACGTAATGGTGCTAAACTAGAAAAAGCTATTGTTGGTGCTGGATCAGGGGTTATCATTAGTCAAGATGGATATATTGTTACCAATAACCATGTAATTAAAGGTTCAAACGAAGTAAAAATTACTATGAATAATGGTAAAACTTACGATACCGAAATTATTGGTACAGACCCTACTGCTGATATTGCTTTGTTAAAAATTGATGCAGAAGGAGAAAAACTTTCTTATTTACCTTTCGGAAATTCTGATAATACTAAAATTGGAGAATGGGTTCTTGCTGTTGGAAATCCTTTTAATTTAACCTCAACGGTTACTGCCGGAATTATTAGTGCAAAAGCTAGAGATTTAAATGAACAAGACCACAATGTGCAATCATTCATTCAAACCGATGCTGCTATTAACCCTGGTAATAGTGGTGGTGCTTTAGTAAATACTGATGGTGAATTAATAGGTATTAATACCGCTATTAGCTCGCAAACCGGAAGTTATATAGGTTATGGTTTTGCTGTAACATCGAACAATGCACGTAAAATTGTAGAAGATATTTTAGAATATGGCGATGTTCAAAAAGCTATTTTAGGAATTACTGGTGGCTCTTTAAGCGAAGCCGGAGCAAAAGAACTTGGTATCGATTTTTCTCAAGGTGTTTATGTATCGGACGTTACTGAAAATAGTGGAGCTGAAAAAGGTGGTGTTCTTAAAGGTGATATTATTACTAAAATAGATGGTTACGATATTAAAAAATTCGCAGATCTTACTGGTTACATGAATAGCAAGAGACCTAATGATGTTTTAAATATTAATGTACTTAGAAATAACAAAAACATTGAAATTCCTGTAACATTATCTCTTTATGAAAGTTATATAATTAAAGCCGTTGGTATAGAAATTATCAACGCATCTAAAAGTGACCTTGCTAATTTTAATGCCGATAACGGAGTTAAAATAAATAAAGCTTTAACTAATAATATGAAGCGCTACGGTGTAGAGGGTATTATTATTACCGAAGTTGATAACAAAAAGGTTTATAATGTAAACGATGTTAAAAAGATTATTCAGAATAAAGCGGAAAAGGAAGATATAATGATAAGCTTTTTAGACCGTAATGGAGAAAAGAAACACTTTGTGTTTAATTAAAATTTAGTAGTTTTTGTTTTGTGTTGTTTTGAAGCTCTAAGGATTCTATTGAATTTTTAGAGCTTCTTTACATCTATATCTTAATAAAATATTATGCATTTACTCTGCATTATTCTCAATACCCTTATAAGCTGCAATAACGCTTTTTACTAATTTGTGGCGAATAACATCTTTATCATCAAGGTAAATCATACCTATCCCCTTAACATCTTTTAAAACTAACAAGGCTTCTTTTAACCCTGAAGTTACTCTTCGTGGTAAATCAATTTGACCAGGGTCTCCTGTTATCATAAACTTAGCATGTTTCCCCATACGGGTTAAAAACATTTTCATTTGCGAATGTGTGGTATTTTGAGCTTCATCAAGTATAACAAAAGCGTTATCTAAAGTTCTACCACGCATAAAAGCTAAAGGTGCAATTTGTATTGTTCCTTTTTCTATAAAATCTGCTAAACGCTCTGCCGGAATCATATCGCGTAAAGCATCATATAAAGGTTGCATGTATGGGTCTAGCTTATCTTTCATATCGCCAGGTAAAAAACCTAAATTTTCTCCTGCTTCTACTGCTGGTCTAGTAAGTATAATTCGTTTTACTTGTCTTTCTTTAAGAGCTTTTACCGCTAATGCTACACCGGTATAGGTTTTACCCGTTCCTGCCGGACCAATAGCAAAAACCATATCGTTTTTTTGCATTAAATCAACTAAAATACGCTGGTTTGGTGTTTGTGGCTTTATTTGTTTACCACCTACTCCATGCACTAAAACTTCATTGTTAAGCGCTTTTGAATCGTAATCTGTTTTTTTATCACTAGTAAGTATACGCTCTAATGTATTTTCATCTAACTTATTATACTTTGCAAAATGTTCTAAAATCATTACAATCCGCTTATCGAACTCTTCTAACAAATCTTCATCACCAAAAGCTTTTAACTTTGTACCCCTTGCTACTAGCTTTAATTTAGGAAAGTATTTTTTAAGTAACTCGATAGTTACATTATCTTGACCAAAAAAATCTCTAGGGCTAACGTCTGTAAGTTCTATAATAAGTTCGTTCAAATTGTTTTGTTTTAAATTCAAAAGTAAGTTAGTGTAAATTTGTGATTTTTAGACCTATTAATTTTGTTAATTTCGTTTAAATAAATTGTATTTTTTCCACCGTATAATTGTTTACTTTTGTGTCTTACACAATACAAACCAACCATACTCAAACGCTATATTAAATGCCAATTATAACCCTTACTACTGACTTTGGAACTAAAGACCATTCGGCAGCTGCAGTAAAGGGAGCTATTTATAGTGAGTTACCTGAGGCAAATATTGTAGACATTACCCACGAGGTACCTCCGTTTCATATTCAAGAAGGAGCGTATATTATAAAAAATGCTTATAAAAACTTCCCGAAAGGGAGTATACATATTATTGGTATTGAAAGTGAAGCTACACCTGAAAATAAACACATTGCCGTTTTACTTGATGGTCATTATTTTATTTGTGCAGATAACGGAATAATTTCATTAATAACTTCAGAATTTAACCCTGAAAAAAGTGTAGAAATTGTATTACCAGACACCGTAATAAACAACTTTCCGGAACTTTCTGTTTTTGCTCGTGTCGCATGCCATTTATTACGTGGTGGTACACTAGAGGTTATTGGAAAACCTTTAAGAGAAACTAAAAAACTTACGGGTACCAGCCCTATGAGTAATCAGGGTGGAAACCAAATTATAGGTAGTGTTATTTACATTGATAATTATGGCAATGTAATTACCAATATTTCGCAAAATTATTTTGAAAAAATACAGAAAGGAAGAAAATTTACTATTACTGCACGTAGGGTAACTTTTAATACCATCTATAAACGCTATAGCGACGCTATTAATTTTACTGTAGAAAAAATGAAACGCGAAGAAGATGGTAAACAAATTGCTTTATTCAACTCATGCGGGTATTTAGAATTAGCTATCTATAAAAGCAATCCCGAAACCTATGGCGCTGCAAATACCTTATTTGGTTTAAAATATAGAGATACTATTAACGTTACTTTTGAAGAAGATTCATTTAATTAAAAACACATTATGATTGCATTGTTAAAAAAGGAACTTATCCATTTTTTCTCTTCGGCAATTGGCTATGTTTTCATTAGCTTTTTTTTAGGAATTTCAGGACTATTTTTATGGGTTCTACATGGCGAATTCAACATTACCGATAGTGGTTTTGCTAGCTTAAGTCCTTTTTTCGATTTGGCTCCTTGGGTATTTTTATTATTAATACCTGCTACTTGTATGCCTAGTTTTGCCGATGAGCGCAAACAAGGTACTCTAGAACTTTTATTAACAAAGCCTATTAGTACTTTTAAGTTAGTATTAGGTAAATATTTAGGAGTTTGTACTATAATTTTAATAGCTATACTACCTACTTTAATATATGTTATTGCTTTATATAATTTAGCTATGCCTGTTGGCGAAATTGATTATGGTAGTATACTAGGTAGTTATATTGCTTTATTGTTATTAGGTGCTGCTTATGCAGCAATAGGGGTTTTTGCTTCGAGCTTGACTCAAAACCAAACAGTAGCCTTATTAGTTAGTCTTTTATTATGTTTTTTAGCTTATTTTGGAATTTCAAATATTGGTGAATCTTTTAACTTTCAAAACTTTGAAGTATTAGGTATTTCTTTTCATTATAACAGAATTAGCCAAGGGGTTATTGATACTCGAGATATTATTTACTTTTTGTCTTTTTATGCAATATTTTTAGGCGGAACTTATTTTATTTTCAGAAAACAGAATACTAAAATTAACCATCGTAAAATAGGTTTTGCAACTGTTATTTTTATTGCTATAAACTTTTTTAATAACCATTTTTATAAGCGATTTGACTTAACACAAGATCAACGTTTCAGTTTATCAGACACTACATTAGATATTTTAGAAACTATTAAAACACCTATTACTATTGATGTTTTATTAGATGGTGAATTACCACCAGAATTCAAAAAATTACAACGAGAAACAAAACAATTATTAAGTACATTTTCAGCAGAGAATAAAAACATAAAGTTTGCTTTTACAAACCCTTTAGAAGCTAAAGAATATAGAGCTGAAAGTTTACAAGAATTGCAACGTTTAGGCTTAACACCTGCAGAGGTTAGTACACAGTTTGATGGCGTATTAAAAAAAGAAGTTGTAGTGCCATGGGCTTTAGCTTATTTTAACAAAAAGAGCGTTAAAGTACCTTTACTAAAGAACAGTCTAGGCGCTACTACTGCTGAGCGTACAAATACTTCTATTCAAAATTTAGAATATGCCTTTACTAATGCTTTAAAACAACTGAGTACTAGTAAAACAAAGAAAATTGCTATTGTAAAAGGTAACGGGCAATTAGACGATATCTATTTAGCTGATTACGTAAAAACACTACAATCATATTACCGTATTGCTCCTTTTGTTTTAGACACTTTAAACCCTGTAAAAACATTAAAAAATTTAAAGGAATTCGATTTAGTAATTAATGCCAAGCCTACTAAAAAAACAACTGAAGTTCAAAAGTTAATTTTAGACCAGCATTTATTAAGTGGTAAAAGCCAAATGCTTTTACTTGACCAAGTAGCTGCTGAAAAAGATAGTTTATTTACCAATCCTAATTTTACGACACTTGCGTGGAATAGAGACACCAATTTAAACGATATGCTTTTTGCATACGGTGTTCGTATAAATCCGCAAATGGTTAACGACTATTATTCAGCGCCAATTGTATTAGCTAGCGGCGAAGGTAGTAATACGCAATATACACCTTACACATGGGGGTTCTCTAGTTTATCAGGCAATAACGAAAACCACCCTATTACTACTAATTTAGGTAATGT
>CAZJGP010000228.1:0-9599 GCA_964545595.1 uncultured Flavobacteriaceae bacterium
GATATAACCTTACAACGCCATGGGTATAGAGGTATAGAACCTAACGCTCAAATGATATTAAACTTATTAAAAGCAGATGGTGGTTTCTTAGAATTAAATGATAAATCTTCTCCTGAAAGAATTAAGAATATTGTTCAGTTAAGTAAGAAGAACTTTAAAAAAGCAATAGGAACACTTTATAAGCAACGATTAATAAAAATTGAATCGGACGGAATAAGTTTGGTGGAATAATTATTAGTCCATTTTCCTTGCTTAATAAATAAAGAATAGCCTATTTTTAACAAAATAAGTACTATGGCAAGCTTATTGCCGTTAGTACTTTTAGTAAATTATTATATGTTAGTACCTTTTTCAGAATTAGCCGAGACATCAAAAGTTTGGATATACCAAGCAAATAGAACTTTTACTACAGATGAGCTGGTAGATATTACAAGAAAATTAGATGATTTTATGACCGAATGGGCTGCTCACGGAGTTGGTCTTAAAGCGGGTTATGATATTCAATATAATCGTTTTATCACATTTGCTGTAGATACCGATCATCAAACTGCCACAGGCTGTTCTATAGATTCTTCAGTCCGTTTTATTCAAGATTTAGAAAAGGAGTATAACGTAGATTTACTAGATAAAATGAATGTATCATTTAAAAATGGTGAGTTTGTTGCGTATAAAAACTTAGTAGATTTTAGAAAAATGGTTAAAAACCGTTCTGTATCTGCAAATACTATTGTTTTTAATAATTTAGTAACAACTAAAGCTGAATACCTTTCTGATTGGGAAGTTCCTATGAGTGAAAGCTGGCACAGCCGTTTCCTTAAATAAATTAAACTTGAAATTTAAATTCTCATTATTTCTTTTATTATCTATTGTATTTAACAGTTTATCAGCTCAGGTAGATCCTTTATTATCCGATGATTTAGCTGGTCAAAAAAAATGGGTAGATAGTGTTTATAATAGCCTTTCTTTAAAACAAAAGATAGGACAATTGTTTATGGTTGATGCTTTTTCATCTAAAGGAAAGGCAGAGCAAGATCGTATTGCCAAATTAGTAAAGAATCAAGAAATAGGGGGTATTATATTCTCTAAAGGAGGACCTGTGCGTCAGGCACAAATGCATAATGCTTTACAAGCAAAATCAAATATTCCAATGCTTATTGCAATGGATGCCGAATGGGGTTTGTCAATGCGTTTAGATTCTACTTACGCTTTCCCATGGAATATGACTTTGGGAGCTTTAAAAGACGAAAGCTTAGTTAAAAAAACAGGTGCTCAAATAGCAAAGCATTGTAAAAGATTAGGAGTACACATGAATTTTGCTCCTGTAATTGATATCAATACGAATCCTAAAAACCCAATTATAGGAAACCGTTCTTTTGGAGAAACTAAAGAAAATGTTGCTACTAAAGGAACTTCTTTTATGAAGGGAATGCAGTCTTTAAATGTATTAGCTAGTGGAAAACATTTTCCGGGTCATGGAGATACAGATAAAGATTCACACAAAACACTACCAAGTATATTATTTGACAAAGAACGTATTGAAAGTGTAGAGTTATATCCTTTTAAAAAGTTGATTAAAGAAGGAATTTCGAGTATTATGGTAGCTCATTTGAACATTCCGAGTCTAGAACAGCAAGAGGGTTTGCCATGTTCCATATCAAAACATGTTGTTACAAATATTCTTAAAAAGGAATTAAATTTTAAAGGTTTAATATTTACAGATGCTCTTAATATGAAAGGAGCAGCAGATTTTAAAGAACCAGGAGCTATAGATTTGGCTGCGTTTGAAGCAGGTAATGATATTTTATTAATATCAGAAAACATACCTAAGTCAGTATTAAAAATAGAAAATGCTATTTTACAAGGAAAACTAACAGTGCAACGGTTAGAACTTTCTGTTCGTAAAATATTAAAAGCAAAATATAAAGTTGGTTTAAATAATTATAAGCCAATAGATACTACTAATTTAATTAAAGATTTAAATAGTTTAGAAAATGATGTTTTATATGAAGAAGTTGCTGAAAATGCAATTACTTTATTAAGAAATGATTTAAGTACTGTTCCTTTTAAAGATTTAGACACAAAAAAAATTGCATATGTACATTTAGGTTCTGCTAAAGGAACCGCTTTTTATAACCAGTTAAAACTTTACGCTAATGTAAAAAAGGTTACAATTAATACATTAGCAGATGTTTCTAAGTTAAATGACTATAGTCATGTAATTGTTGGTTTTCATAAATCAAATGCTAACCCTTGGAAATCATATACATTTTCTAAAAAAGATAAAGTATTATTAAACGCAATATCTAAAGATCATAATACATCGTTAGTTTCTTTTGCTAAGCCATACGCTTTAAATGATTTAGAAGCAATACCTAATTTAACAGCAATAATGCAAGCTTATCAGAATAGTAAAATATTCCAAGAAAAAGCAGCTCAAGCATTATTTGGCGGTATACCTATAAAAGGAAAATTACCGGTTAGTATTACACCTTATTTTAAAGAAGGAGACGGTTTTTTTTTGAGCAGTAATGAACGATTATCTTATGGTATTCCCGAAAGTGTAGGTGTAAATTCTGAAAAATTATCAAAAATTGACTCTATAGTACAATACACTTTAGATCGCAAAATGACTCCGGGATTACAATTAATTGTAGCTCGTAAAGGAAAGGTAATTCATAATAAAGCTTATGGTTATCAAACTTATAAAAAAGAAAAAGCTATTGACCATCATAGTATCTATGATGTAGCTTCTTTAACAAAAATTTTAAGTACGCTGCCAATGCTAATGCAAATGGAAGAGGTTGGTACTTATAAATTAACAGATAAATTTGGAGATTTACTTCCGGAATTAAAAGGAACAAATAAAGAACATGTAACAGTTTTAGACGCATTATCGCACCAAGCACGTTTAAAAGCATGGATACCCTTTTATATAGCAACATTAGATAGTGTTACAGCTAAACCAAATAAAGAATACTACAAAAATGAATATGAAGCTTCTTTTTCTACGCAAGTAGCTAAAGAGTTATATATTCGAAATGACCGTAAAGATTCTATCTATAAAGAAATTATAGAAAGTGATTTAAGAAGACGTAAAGGCTATAAATATAGTGATTTAGCATATTATATGTTACAACGCTATATAGAAGGTTATTATAAAACATCGTTAGATAACTTAACAAGTAATTTTTTATATAAAACATTAGGAGCAAGTAATACAAGTTATTTACCATTAAAGCATTTTGCTTTAGATGAAATAGTGCCAACTGAAGTTGATTTATTATACAGAAATCAAGAAATACGAGGACATGTACATGATCAGGGAGCAGCTATGCTTGGTGGTATTGGTGGTCATGCCGGTTTGTTTAGTAATGCTAATGATATAGCCAAAATAATGCAAATGTATTTAAATGGTGGTAGCTACGGTGGTACTGAATTTTTAAAACCGCAAACAGTAAATAAATTTAATAAATGTTATTTCTGTAAAGACAAAAAAAATAGGAGAGGTGTAGGTTTTGATAAACCACAACTATCTGAATCGGGACCAACTTGTGGTTGTGTGTCAAAGAGTAGTTTTGGGCATAGCGGATTTACAGGAACTTATACCTGGGCAGATCCCGAAGAAGAAATTGTTTATGTGTTTTTAAGTAATAGGACTTATCCGGATTCGGATAACAGACTCTTAATACGTGAAAACATAAGAACAAAAATTCAACAAGTTATTTATGATTCTATAGAAGAATAAATACTTTTATTTTGAAATAATACAGAAAAAATACGACTCTATAAACAATATAAATATGAGTATGAATATTGCAGTAGTATGTTACCCAACATATGGAGGGAGTGGTGTTGTAGCTACCGAATTAGGAATTGCGATGGCCAATAAAGGGCATCAAGTACATTTTATAACTTACAGGCAACCTGTTAGGTTAGATATGTTAGTAGATAATATTCATTTTCATGAAGTTAGTGTTCCTGATTACCCCTTATTTCAATATCAGCCATATGAGTTAGCATTGTCTAGTAAAATGGTTAGTGTAATTAAAGCGAATGATATTCAATTATTACATGTTCATTATGCCATACCACACGCTTATGCAGGGTATATGGCACAACAAATGTTGTTACAAGAAGGAATTAATATTCCTATGGTTACCACACTTCATGGTACAGATATTACCTTAGTAGGTAACCACCCAGATTACAAAACAGCAGTTACTTTTAGTATTAATCAAAGTAATGTGGTTACTTCTGTTTCAGAAAGTTTAAAACAAGATACCTTACGTTTATTTGACATTAAGGAAGATAAAATTAAGGTTGTTCCTAATTTTATTGATTACTCAAAATCAGAATCTAATCCAGCAGAAGAATGTAAACGTCATATGATGGCTACACCAAATGAACGTATACTTACACATATTAGTAATTTTAGACCTGTAAAAAGAATTGATGATGTTATTAAGATTTTTGCAAAAGTAGTTAAAGAAATTCCGGCTAAATTAATAATGGTTGGTAATGGACCTTTACAAGATGATGCTCGTGCATTATGTAAAGAATTAGACATTGAGGATAAGGTTATTTTTATGGGTAACAGTAATGAGATTGATAAAATCTTATGTTTCTCAGATATGTTCTTATTACCATCTGAAAGAGAAAGTTTTGGTTTAGCAGCATTAGAAGCCATGATGCATGGAGTTCCTGTTATATCAAGTAATTCAGGAGGAATACCAGAAGTTAATGAGCAAGGTTATTCAGGTTATTTAAGTAATGTTGGAGATGTTGATGATATGGCCAAAAATGCTATAAGCGTTTTAAAATCAGACAAAGAATTACTTAAGTTTAAAAGGAATGCTAAAGAGCAAGCCTCTAAATTTGATATTGATAAAATAGTACCAATGTATGAGAACATTTACGAAGAACTACTTTTAGGGGTTAAAATGGTTAATTAAATTTTCTTATAGGGTTAATTTGAATAAAGTCTATTGACTTACACTAATAAATCATTATTCAATCAATATATTTGTCCCTATGAATATATTGATTGATAAGTCTACTTGGAACACATTATCTAAAGCAATTGAAGGAGAACTTCAATATGATAATTTATCAAAAATGCTTTATGCAACTGATGCTTCGGTGTATAGAAAATTACCCTCGGCAGTTGTTTTTCCTAAAACTACCAATGATATTCAAAAAATAGTAGAGTTTGCTACTAAAAATAAAATAGGAATAATACCTAGAACAGCCGGAACATCATTAGCTGGGCAATGTGTTGGGGAAGGTTTGGTAATGGATGTTTCTAAACATTTAAACAAAATAATAAGTTTAGATGAAAAGAAGAAAACGGTAACCGTACAACCAGGAGTAATTCGCGATGATTTAAATCGTTTTTTAGAACCTTATGGTTTGTTTTTTGGTCCTAATACATCAACATCAAACCGATGTATGATTGGTGGTATGGTTGGTAACAACAGTAGCGGAACTACTAGTATTCAATATGGTGTTACGCGCGATAAAGTAATTGAACTTCAAACAGTTTTATCAGACGGTTCAATAGTTAATTTTTCAAACGCTTCCGCAGAAGAAATAAAAGAAAAATCGAATTCTTTAGAAGCTGAGATATATTCTAAGATAATAAACGTTTTAAGCGCTACAGAGAATCAAAATAATATAAAAGAAAACTATCCTAAGCCCGAAATACACCGAAGAAATACTGGTTACGCTTTAGATGTTTTATTAGATAATTCTTACTTAAAAGAAGAAAGCAAATCTTCCGAAATAAATTTATGTGATATTTTATGTGGTAGTGAAGGTACTTTAGCCATAACCACACAAATTACGTTGCAATTAGATAATTTACCACCTAAAAAAGCAGCAATGGTTGCGGCTCATTTTGAAAGTATTGAAAATTGTATGCAATCCGTTTCGTTATTAATGAAGCACCAATTGTATACTTGCGAAATGATGGATAAAACCATTTTAGATTGCACAAAAAATAATATTGAGCAACTTAAAAATCGATTTTTTGTAGAAGATGATCCTAAGGCTATTTTAATGCTGGAGCTTCGTTCAGATTCAGAAGAAGATTTAAAACAAGAAGTTTATGATGTTAAGAAAACACTCTTGAAATTGAAACTAAGTTATGCCTCTCCAGTATTGTATAATGAAGATATTAACAAAGCTTTAGAGTTACGTAAAGCAGGTTTAGGTTTGTTAGGGAACATGGTTGGTGATCGTAAAGCAGTTGCTTGTATTGAAGACACAGCGGTTACTATTGCTGATTTATCAGACTACATTTTAGAGTTTACAAAACTAATGGAAAGCTTTGGTCAAGAAGCCGTTTATTATGCTCATGCCGGAGCAGGTGAAATTCATTTGCGACCAATATTAAATTTAAAAAAGAGTACCGATGTAAAACTTTTTAAAGAAATTACAGATGCAGTAGCAGTATTAGTTAAAAAATATAACGGATCTATGAGTGGTGAGCACGGAGACGGAATTGTGCGCTCTAGTTATATACCACAAATGATTGGTGAAGCTAATTATAAATTACTTCAAGAAATTAAACAAACATTTGACCCTAAGGGAATTTTTAATCCAGGTAAAATAATAGACCCTTTACCTATGGATAAAAATTTACGTTACGAAATAGACCGAGAAGAACCAAAAATTAAAACAAAATTTGATTTCTCAGATTCGGAAGGTATTTTAAAGGTTGCCGAAAAATGTAACGGTAGTGGTGATTGTCGAAAATCAGTAGAAGCAGGAGGGGGAATGTGCCCTAGTTATAGAGCAACTAAAAATGAAAAAGATACCACTAGAGCACGTGCAAATGCTTTACGCGAAGTTTTAACGACAAGTGAACTAAATAATAAATTTGCTAGTGCTGATTTAAAAAAGGCATTCGATTTATGTGTTAGTTGTAAAGCTTGTACAAGAGAATGCCCGTCAAATGTAGATGTAGCATCTTTAAAATCAGAATTTTTATACCAATACAAAAAAGAAAACGGGGCTAGTTTACGCGATAAAGCTTTTGGACATAACAACTCATTAAACGAAATATCTTCAAAAAGACCTAAATTATCTAATTTCTTTTTTAAGAATAAATTGACATCAAGTATATTAAAAAAGAGTCTAGGGATAGCAAAAGAGCGTTCTTTACCGCTAATCAATACAGTTACTTTTGAAAGTTGGTTAATTAATTATTTAGAGAATAATCAAGTTAAAAGACCAATTAAAGAATTGTATTTATTTGCCGATGAATTCACTAATTATTTAGATTTTGAAATAGGTAAAGATACGGTAGAACTCTTAACAGCTTTAAATTATAAAGTTAAGTACATAAAACATAAACCAAGTGGTAGAGCTTTAATATCTAAGGGGTTTTTAGATGAAGCAATGGAGTTTATAAATGAAAATGTATCTATTTTCGAAAAAGTAATAACGGATAAAATTCCATTAATAGGAATAGAACCTTCAGCAATACTAAGCTTTAAAGATGAGTATAAACGCTTAGCTTCCAACTCAAAATCAGCAAATTTATTAGCTGATAATGTATTTATAATTGACGATTTTATTTCTAATGAAATTAAAATTGGTAATATAAAATCAAGTAATTTTTCTGCGGAAGCAAAAACTATAAAATTACATGTACATTGCCATCAAAAATCGTTAGCAGATACATCAGCTCCTTTTAATTTATTGAATTTTCCAGCAAACTATTCCGTTAGTATTATTAATTCGGGTTGTTGTGGTATGGCTGGTTCTTTTGGGTATGAGAAGGAGCATTATGAGGTTAGTATGCAAATGGGGGAGTTATCTTTATTTCCTAGAATACGAAAAACAGAAGAAAACATTATTATAGCAGCTACAGGTACTAGTTGTAGACATCAAATTAAAGATGGAACAAAAAGAACAGCTAAACACCCAATTAGTATTTTAAGAAAAGCTTTATTATAATTATTATGTTTAGCATATAACAATATTAGTTTAACAATAATCAATATTAAATCAGGAAACCTAGTATTTGATGGTGAAGCATTAACAGGTGATGAGTTTGTAATGGATATGACTACTATTATAGCTAACAGACCTTACTGGTGGATCTAAAAATAAATTAGAAAAACACTTAAAGTCAGATGATTTTTTTGCTGTTGAAAAGCATTCTACGTCTAAATTAGTTTTCACAAATGTAAAATCTACAGGGAAAAACTCTTACGAAGTTGCTGGTGATATAACAATTAAAGGTATTACTGATAAAGTTACTTTAGCGGTTTCGGTTTACGGAAGCAAAGCAAACGCTACATTAAAAGTAGATAGAACTAAATTTGATATTAAATACGGTTCAGGAAGCTACTTTGATGACTTAAAAAATAAAACTATTTATGATGATTTTGATATCATCGCAGATTTAGAATTTTAAGACCAATAATTCTGTGTAATAATAGAAATTAAGCGTAAGTTATTTATAACTTGCGCTTTTTACGTTTAACAACAATAGTTAATACTTTAAAGTCTTATTTATTCTTATCTAAAATATACAATTTTCATTTTTGTGTTTAGTTACAGCATAACTAGATCGCAAGATTTTTCAATTACGGGCAACGTACAATTGAGTATTAATATTTTATTAGGGAATCAAAACCAAAAATTAACATCTACGTTAGCTACTTTTGGTACTTTAGGCTATAATGACATTGCAATAGAAAGTGGTTTAAGCTTATCTATAGGACAATTATTTAAAAGGCATACAATAAAAGAAAAAGGGTTATTCTACGCTTATGATTTTTTTGCATTAACAGGAATAGGGGAGAATACAAATTTATTAGGCTCATCATCATTTGACATTCATAATACTTTGTTTATAGAAGAAAGAGGAAAAGGAGGTTTTAACGGAATAGGTTTTGGTTTTCAAAAAGAATTTTTCCCAGGACAATTATCTTATTTTAATCAAAGAAGAGCAAAAATAATATTGCGTTTTAGTAATAATGAACATTCATTAGATTTTGTTTTCTTAAATGACCTTAGATTTGGAAGGCTTTTTTATGGAGCAGGAACTGATTTTGGAAATACAGGTTCATTTAGAATAGGTTATTCTAAAATAGAAGCAGATAATAAGTTGTATAGAGTAACTTTAGGTGTAGCATTGTTTACACCTAAACCAGATTATATTAAAACGCCAAATAATATAAAAAACTCTCATGATGGTCGTAAAAATGTTTGGTATACCAAAGAACCTTACAGTAATACATTTTACACTAATTTATCAGCATCAGGATATTATCAAGATGAATTTTATTCGCTATTTGCAAAAACAGGCTTAAATAGCCAAAAATTAGGTGCTTTTATACAAAATACTTTACACGATGGTTTTGGTTTAAATCCACGTTTTCCTTGGAATACCGATGCTAATGACAAATTATTTTATGAAATTGGTGCTTCAGGCTTAAAGAATATAAATTATGAAAATTAAAATACTTCTAATTTATATAACAAGTTGTTTTTTGTTAAGCTGCAATAGCTACAATACTTTTTTTAAAAAAACTGGTAATTCTAATTCTATTACGTTTAAAAAATTAGAACGGTTAGACTTAAGT
>CAZJGP010000229.1:0-4995 GCA_964545595.1 uncultured Flavobacteriaceae bacterium
AACTTCTGATAACGACATTAATGATTATTGGAATTTCACCATTTGGTACATGGATAAAAATAGGCCTTTACCTCCTGGTACTGCCTTTGACCCTTACAGAGAAAAAGATTTTGAACGCCGTAAAGCGGAAGGTTTTCCTAAACCTTTATACCCAAGTAGTATTACCACTAATGAAGCTACCAAAGAGCAACAAAAAGAACGTGAACGCATTGGTGGGTGGTAAATTATGGATTACGTAACAAAAAAAATACTACAAAAACCAGAGAATTTACTACTTGAAGATGTAGAAGCAGATGAACTATTAACTGCTAATGATTTATTTTACACAGAAGATAAAACAGTAAAAGGCTGGTTATCATGGTCATTAGGTCTTTTATTTATATTTGGATCTCTTATTGGCTTTGCTTTTGATTATGAAGAAGAACCTACAGGTAGAATAATTTTTATACTAGCCTTAATTATACCTGGAATATTTTTTATAATATATGGGTTCATAGCTCCTTCAAAAAAAATTATAATGGATAGATTAAATAATAAAATTACAATCCCAAGACATTTTATGAATCCTGTCAATATTATTTTTGAAACTAGTTTTGGATTAATTAGATATATAAACTCTAGTCCAGGTGTTATAAGTGGAATATTGATACTACGATCAAATAAAAAAAAACCTAAGGTCGAAGGTAAATTAGCATCTCATAAAGATATTGATGATTATTGGAATTTCACTATTTGGTACATGGATAAAAACAGACCTTTACCCCCTGGTACTGCTTTTGATCCTTACAGAGAAAAAGATTTTGAACGCCGTAAATCGGAAGGTTTTCCTAAGCCATTGTATCCAAGTAATATTACTACTAATGAAGCTACTAGAGAACAACAAAAAGAAAGGGAACTTATTGGTGGTTGGTAAACAATGGAATACTTATCAAAAAGAATACTAGATAAACCAAAAGAAATATCTTCAACCACAGTTGAGAGTAATAAGTTCCGTGTTAAAAGGGCTAATGATTTGTTTTATATAGAAGACAGAACTCTAAAAGGCTGGATATCATGGTCTTTTGGTGCCTTTTTAATATTATTATCATTTATAGGTTTCACTATTGATTCCGAAAAAGAGCCTGTTGGTAAAATAATTTTTATAGCGGCTTTTAGTATACCTGGTCTATTAGTGATCATTTATGGATTTATAGCTCCACAAAAAAATTTAATAATGGATAGGTTAAATAATAAAATTACTATTCCTAGAAATTTTATGAGTTCTGTAAATATTGTTTTTGAAACTGGATTTGGTTTAATTAAATATATTAACTCCAGTCCTGGAGTAATTAGCGGAATATTAGTATTACGATCAAGTAAAAGTAAGCCTAGAATTGAAGCTGAAATAGCATCCTCATCTAGAATTGACAGCTATTGGAATTTTACTATTTGGTATATGGATAAAAACAGGCCCTTACCTCCTGGTACTGCTTTTGATCCTTACAGAGAAAAAGATTTTGAACGACGTAAAGCGGAAGGTTTTCCTAAGCCATTGTATCCAAGTAACATTACTACTAATGAAGCTACTAGAGAACAACAAAAAGAAAGGGAACTTATTGGTGGTTGGTAAACAATGGACTATTTATCAAAAAAAATATTACAAAAACCAAATGCTTTATCTATAAAAAAAGTTCAAACAGATGAATCTTATATAACCGAAGCAAATGATTTATTTTATATTGAAGACAAAACATTATCAAGCTGGGTATCGTGGGCTTTGGGTGGTTTTTTGTTAATATTTTCTCTTTTTGGCTTTTTAATTGAAGCCGAAGATGAACCTATTGCTAAAATAGTAGTAATAGGAGCTTTTGGATTATCTGGTATTTTTGGTATTGTATATGGTTTTTTTACACCTCAAAAATATATGACCATGGATAGGTTAAATAATAAAATTACAATCCCTAGGAGTGGCGCAAGTTCTGTAAATATTGTTTTTGAAACTGCTTTTGGTTTAATTAAATATAGAAATTCTAGTCCAGGAGTGATTAGTGGGTTTTTAGCTTTACAGTCTAGAAAAAAATGGCCTAGAGTTGAAGGCAAATTAACTACCGATCATGATAATAAGGATTTTTGGAATTTTACTATCTGGTATATGGATAAAAATAGACCCTTACCTCCTGGTACTGCTTTTGATCCTTACAGAGAAAAAGATTTTGAACGCCGTAAAGCGGAAGGTTTTCCTAAGCCATTGTATCCAAGTAACATTACTACTAATGAAGCTACTAGAGAACAACAAAAAGAAAGAGAACTTATTGGTGGTTGGTAAACAATGGAATACTTATCAAAAAGAATATTACAAAAACCAAATGCTTTATCTATAGAAAATGTTCAAACAGATGAATCTTATATAACTGAAGCAAATGATTTATTTTATCGAGAAGATCAAACAAGTATGAGTCGTTGGGTATCATGGACTATGGGACTTATACTTATATTATGTTCTTTGATTGGTCTTAAGCTACCTACAGGGAAATTAATGTTTATGGTAGTATTTATCATACCTGGTATTATTTCTATAATATATGGTTTTTTTACACCTAAAAAACATCTAACAATGGATAGGTTAAATAATAAAATTACTGTACCCAGGGAATACAAAAGTTCTATAGTTATTCTTTTTGAAACTGGATTAGGTGTAATTAAATATAGAAATACTAGCCCAGGAATAATTGGTGGTTATTTAGTGTTACAATCTAGTAAAAAAAAACCTAGAGTTGAAGGTGAATTATCAATATCCCATAATGAAAACAGTAATTATTGGGCGTTTACAGTTTGGTACATGGATAAAAACAGGCCATTACCCCCTGGTACAGCTTTTGACCCTTACCGTCAAAAAGATTTTGAACGCCGTAAGGCAGAAGGCTTCCCCATTCCTTTATACGATGCTAGTATCGAAACTCCGGAAGCTACACCAGAACAACAAGCAGAACGTTTAATGATTGGTGGGTGGTAAATAAACAAAAAAGTCTACATAGACCAATTACTCATAATGAGTATACTTTTATGAGTGAGGCAGCTAAAAAAATTAGAATTATTAATAAAGTAAAAAAAGAAATAACTCATAAAGTACTCCCTATTGATAAATGAAAGAAAAAATTATTGAGTTTGATTACGAATACACAAAGGCTGAGAAACTTAATAAACCTTTATCTATATTTTTACCTTTTGTTATTCAAAAAAACACCCCTAAACTAAAAATTCATAAAGATGATTACTTTCTTGATTACACAGAAGAAGGTATAAAACTTGATGTGCATAGTGATAAAATAGCTTATGATACAGGTATTAAATTACATATTGGTGTTTTTTTATTTTTTGCGGTATTACTTCCTGCTATTTTTTCTATAATGGACTTAAAATTTATTAGTTTAGGACTATTTTTATTACTTTTTTTTATCGGTTCTCCTTTTATATATTTAGCATATCGTGATTGGGGTAAATTTAAAAATTCTCCTGAAGAAAAACATATTTTTTTTGATAGGCTAAACACTACTATTACGTTACCTAGAATAAATGAAGTAGACTATTTTAAAATACCTTTTAAGCATTTAAAAGCAGTAAAAGAGCCATCCCCTATTCTATATATACATCGCACCCAGAACTTCAATTTTTTAATGATACTGACTATTGGAGGCCTTGGAAACCTAATGATTTTTTAAGAATACCTAGTGTTGATAACCCTTTATTATCATGGTCTTATTTTGTTTGATATATGGATAAAAACCGTCCTTTACCACCAAGTACTGCTTTTGATAAGTTTAGAGATAAAGATTTTAAACGCCATAAAGCCGAAGGCTTTCCGAAACCTTTATTCCCTGCTCGTTTTGAAACACCAGAACATACTCCTGAGCAACAAGAAGAGCGCGAACGCATTGGAGGATGGTAACAAAATATGGTAAAAGCTAAAGACTTTAAGCGTAAAACCCATAATGAATATACTTTTATGAGCGAAGCAGCTAAAAAAGTGGGTATTTTAAATAAGTTGGACAAAGAAATAACACACGATGTAAAAAAAATAACAAAAGAAGCAATAGCTATAGAAAAAAACAACATTCTACCGATATCAATGATAAATATATGGAATACCCGATTGCTAATAAGCAAGAAAAAAGAATTGGTAGGTGATGAAGATTATGAGGGAACCCACAAGATGCTAAAGCTACCTTATTCGATCTTACTACCTGTAACAGCATGATATTTGAACCTCATGGAAAAAAAGAAATTAACGTATTAAAAGGTCCCGATTATGATGTTACTCATACCTCATTAGAGGCTACAGCTTACACTATTCGTTTAGGTTTCAATCATTTTTTTCAAGATATTAACCAGGCTGAATATGGTACTTTAATTTTTGAAAATAATTCGAGCAATGCTATTGAGCTAGATACTACGCAATTTGTACAAGAAGAAAAACAAGGTAACGAGTTGGTGTTAAAAATAAATATACCCAAAGAATACCGTAAAGGTGGCTGCCAGTTAATGCTAGTAGTACATTTGGTAATTAATAACGATAAAGGTATGTATTTTCCTTACCCTATGGTAAATAAAAAAGAACGTTGGTTAGGGGCACGTATATCAACAACTCATAATGCAACGTTTGTAGTACCCGATAATTTTATGAGTTCGGAAAACGTACTATACGATACTTTAGACAATCTTAAAAAAATAAAGACATGGCAAAACTGGGTACAACATATAATATATGATATAAAGTAATATGAATAGCACTAAACATTTCAATAAAATTAAAACAAAGGAAGAACGTTTAGCTTTAAAAAAACAGGAATCTACACAGATAAAATAAGTAACTTTAGATTAAAAGCACCTGAGCAAATGGAATTCGGAAAGTTATTTTACTTTTTTATAAATGATTATAATGAAAGACATCCTGAAAGCCAAATAGCACATGTAGATGAAAACAATGTACCATACGAGTGGGTATTTTTCTCTAGACCT
>CAZJGP010000230.1:0-18715 GCA_964545595.1 uncultured Flavobacteriaceae bacterium
GGATTTTACCTTTGGTTGGTTCGCGAAGCTAGATAACATATATTAGCATGAGATTTTACTACTTGGAAAGACTAAATGGTAATGCAAATTAGTAGAAGCTTATAATAGCTATTTTATAGTATGTTAAAAATTTTAGATTGGTATATTTTAAAAAGGTATATAGGTACCTTTTTAACTCTTTTTGTGTTATTTATTCCAATTGGTATAATGGCCAATTTAGCTGAAAAAATTGATAATATATTAGAGAAAGAAGTTCCTTTTTTTGAAGTTTTAAAGTTTTACGGAAACTTTACTATTCATTTTGCATACTTATTATTTCCTTTATTATTATTTATTTCGGTAATATGGTTTACCTCTAAGCTCGCAAATAAAACGGAAATTATTGCTTTTTTAAGCTCAGGGGTTTCTTTTAATAGGTTTTTAAGACCTTATATTATTGGAGCAACTATCGTTACGCTCCTTTCTTTAATAGGTGGTATGTATGTTGTACCAACAGCAAGTAAAGCTTTTAATGAATTTAATGATCAATATTTAAGATCAAGTAGAAGAAACAAAGGGCTTAAGAATACAGTAAACTTATATCGAAAAATTAGTGATAATGAATTAGTTTATGCTCATGGTTTTTACCCAAAAGATAAGTATGCTTTACGTTTTACACTAGAGCATTTTGAAGGCAGTAAAATGACACATAAAATATCTGCTTCAAGACTTAAGTATGTAGAAAAAGATAGTGTTTTTAGATTAACAAAATATGTTAAGCGTACAATTACAGATGAAGGTGATATTATAGAAAGTAAAGAAACTCATGACACTATTTTAAATTTTAATATAGACCAATTAACGCCTGTAGCATACGTTGCCGAAACATTAACATATCCTGAATTAAAACAATTCATGATAGAGGAAGAAAAAAGAGGGTCTCCTAATATGAATGCATATAAAGTAATTGCATATAAAAGATGGAGTTTGCCAGTTTCGGCGTATATATTAACAATTATAGCAGTAGCAGTATCTTCTATGAAGAAAAGAGGAGGTATGGGTGTTAATTTAGCTTTTGGATTAATTATAGCGTTTGGATTTGTGTTTTTTGATAAAGTTTTTGGAACAATGGCTATACAATCAGACTTTTCTCCATTAGTAGCTGTTTGGTTGCCAAATGCTGTTTTTGCTGTGCTAGCATTATATTTATTAGTTAGGGCCAGAAGATAAATAACCACAAAAACCTTATGTTTAAAGGCTTATGGTAAAGATTTATTTTCTTTTAAAAAAAAGACGAAAATTAAAGCTTTAATATTAAGTTTTCTATATTTGTAAGCTGCATTATAAACCAAAATATATTTCAAACATGGAATATTTAGATTTTGAATTACCTATAAAAGAACTTAAAGAACAACTTGAAAAAGCTTGTTGTATAGGTGAAGAAAGTGATGTCGATGTTACTGAAACATGTAATCAAATTGACGAAAAATTAAAAAATACTCAAAAAGAGATATATAAAAATTTAACTCCTTGGCAACGTGTTCAATTATCACGTCATCCATCAAGACCATATACTTTAGATTACATTAGAGCTATATGCGGAGATACATTTATGGAACTTCATGGTGACAGAAATGTAAGGGATGATAAAGCGATGATCGGTGGATTAGGAAAGATAGGAGATCAGTCTTTCATGTTCATTGGTCAACAAAAAGGAAATAACACAAAGGCTCGTCAGTACCGAAATTTTGGTATGGCTAACCCTGAAGGATACCGTAAGGCATTACGTTTAATGAAAAGTGCTGAGAAGTTTGGTATTCCTGTTGTGTGTTTTGTAGATACTCCAGGGGCATACCCAGGTTTAGAGGCAGAAGAAAGAGGACAAGGTGAAGCTATTGCTCGAAATATATACGAAATGGCTCAATTAACAGTGCCAATTATGGTATTCATTATTGGTGAAGGAGCTAGTGGTGGTGCTTTAGGTATTGGAGTTGGAGATAAAGTATTAATGTTAGAAAATACATGGTACTCGGTAATTTCACCAGAATCTTGTTCTTCTATTTTATGGAGAAGCTGGGAATATAAAGAACAAGCAGCAGATGCATTAAAATTGACTGCTGATGATATGAAGAAACAGCAATTAATTGACGAGATTATAAAAGAACCACTAGGAGGAGCTCATACTAATCCTGAAAAGACTTTTGAAATAGTTAAAAATAAGATTGTGAAGGAATTTAATGAACTTAAAAACTTATCACAAGATGATTTGATAACTAATCGAATTAATAAATATGCTAATATGGGTGTTTATAGTGACTAATATCCTTAAAAAATATCCTTTAAAAGAATCTGAGGTTTGTGCTTCAGATTTTTTTTTGGCTGTTAACAAAAAAAAAAACTTATTAACATACTTGTTAGCAGTTTATAGTTAATAATGTTGTGTTAATTTTTTATTTAAAAAGAAGACTTTCTAACTACTTTAGCATCCATGGAAAATGTAAAGCAAGGCTTACAAAATGTTAAGTATCCAAATACTAATGTAATACCTTTAGAAAAAGGTAAATTACCCCCTCAGGCTCTAGATTTAGAGCAAGTAGTACTTGGTGCAATGATGATTGATAAAAAAGGTATCGATGAAGTTATTGATATTTTAAATGCAGATGTGTTTTATAAACAAGCACATAAATTCATTTTTGAGGCTATTGTACAATTGTTTGAAGATTCTAGTGCAATTGACTTATTAACAGTTTCTAATCAAATTAAAAAAGATGGTAATCTTGACAAAATTGGTGGAGAATATTACTTAATTCAATTAACTCAAAAGGTAGCATCTTCAGCGCATATTGAGTTTCATGCTCGTATTATTCTTCAAAAGTATATTCAACGTAGCTTAATTAAAATTTCAAACGAAATTATTGAAGAGGCATACGATGAAGGAATAGATGTTTTTGATTTACTAGATACTGCAGAATCTAAATTATACGAGGTTACTCAAGGAAATATTAAAAGATCTTCTGAAACAGCACAAAGTTTAGTAACCCAAGCAAAAAAGAAGATTGAAGAAATTTCAAACCAAGAGGGAATGAGTGGAGTTCCTTCTGGTTTTACAGCATTAGATGAGCTAACATCAGGTTGGCAACCGAGTGATTTAATTATTATTGCTGCTCGTCCTGGTATGGGTAAAACAGCCTTAACGCTATCTATGGCTCGTAATATTGCTGTAGGTCAAAATATACCGGTAGCATTCTTTTCATTAGAGATGGCATCAGTACAGTTAATTACTCGTTTAATATCATCTGAAACAACCTTGTCTTCTGAAAAACTAAGAACAGGTAAGTTAGAAAAACATGAGTGGGAACAATTAAATGTAAAGGTAAAAGATTTAGAGAAAGCCCCTTTATTTATTGATGATACGCCATCGTTATCTATTTTCGATTTACGTGCAAAAGCAAGACGTTTAGCTTCGCAACACGGAATAAAAATGATCATGATTGATTATTTACAATTAATGACTGCGGGTGGGTCTGGTAAAAATGGTAACCGTGAACAAGAAATTTCGATGATTTCTCGAAATTTAAAAGCTTTAGCAAAAGAGTTAATGGTTCCGGTAATTGCGCTTTCACAATTGTCTCGTGCTGTAGAAACTCGTGGAGGGTCAAAAAGACCTTTACTGAGTGACCTTCGTGAATCGGGAGCAATTGAGCAAGATGCCGATATTGTTTCGTTTATTTATCGTCCGGAATATTATAAGATTGATGAGTGGGATGATGATGAAGGATCACCAACTGCTGGTCAAGGAGAATTTATTGTAGCAAAACACCGTAATGGTGGTTTAGAGAATATTCGATTAAAATTTGTTGGACATTTAGGTAAATTCGATAACTTAGATGACTTTAGTACTCCTTTTGAGTTTCATTCTAAAATGAATGATGGCTCTGAAGAGAATCCATTTGTTTCAGGAGGGTTGCCGCCAAGTGATCCAGGAGAAGCTTTTGGAAGTAGTTTTAATACACCATCAGATGACGACGTACCTTTTTAAAAATACTATTTCAAATTATAAAAAAAAGCACAATTCTTTTATTAAAGGAGTTGTGCTTTTTTTTGTGTTATTAATTTCTAATAATAGTAAAGCCAATTATGTTTTGTTGCCAATGGATGAGGTTTCGCAGACCAATCATTTAAAAGCATACGGAATTACCTATTGGAGTTTGCAAAAACAGCAAAAAGTAAAATGGTTATTAAATTACCGTGGAGGTTCTTTTTTGTTTGCAGATACTCCTGAATTACAAAAAGAATGTAAAATAAGAGGGGTTTCATTCGAGATAATGTCTGACAGTGAAGCAGAATCTATTTTACAAGAAATAAGTAGTCCATCAGTAAATATGGAAGCTGTTGTTTTAGAAAAAGCACCAAAAGTTGCAGTGTATTCTCCTGATGGAAAACAGCCTTGGGATGATGCAGTTACTTTAGTTTTAACTTTTGCTGAAATACCTTATGAGTTAGTATATGATAGAGAGGTAATGGGTGATGAGTTAATAGCTTATGATTGGTTGCATTTACATCATGAAGATTTTACAGGGCAATATGGTAAATTTTATAAAAATTACCGTTCTTCTTTATGGTATATAGAAGATAAACAACGTAAAGAAGCTTTAGCTTCAGAGTTAGGGTTTTCTAAAGTTTCTCAAGAGAAATTAGCAGTAGCAAAAAAAATAAGAGATTATGTAATTGGAGGAGGGTTTATGTTTGCTATGTGTAGCGCTACTGATAGTTTTGATATAGCCTTAAGTGCTGATGGTGTAGATATTTGTGAATCTATGTTTGATCATGATCCAAGTGAACCAAATTATCAAGCTAAAATAGATTATAAAAAAACATTTGCTTTTAAAAATTATAAGTTAGAACGTACTTTAAAATATGAATTTTCAGATATTGATATGACAGGTCATAGAAAAAATGTACGTAAAGAGTTAGATTATTTTACATTAAAAGATTTTTCTGCTAAATGGGATCCAATACCTGCTATGTTGTGTCAAAACCATACAAGTTTAGTAAAAGGATTTATGGGTCAAACAACTGCTTTTAATCATAACATGGTAAAATCAAATGTGTTAATTTTAGGTCAAAATAAAACTAATAACGAAGCACGATATATTCATGGTATTAAAGGGAAAGGCTTCTTTACTTTTTATGGTGGTCATGATCCAGAAGACTATCAACATAGAGTAGGGGATCCTAAGACTGAATTAGAGTTGCATCCAAACTCTCCGGGTTATAGATTAATTTTAAATAATTTATTATTTCCTGCAGCAAAAAAGAAAAAACAAAAAACTTAATATTTCAAGTTTATAGCTTGCTTTATCGTTCTGTTTAGAAAAAAGATTCTCTTATATTTGGATATATTTACAACCAATGGCGCTAAATAAACCTAAACAAAAACCTGCTTCTAAAAAAGCAAAAACTCCTAAATTAAATAAAGAACTTACTGAAAAGCAAAGATTGCTTGTTGGTGCAGTTTTTATGCTATTAGGAGTTGGTATATTTATATCATTATTTTCTTATTTGTTTACATGGAAAGCCGATCAAAGTGAATTAGGTTTATTAGATAGAACTATTGAAAATGATAACTTATTACATGTATTTGGAGCAAATGTAGGAGGCTTATTAGTTTACAATGGTTTTGGTTTAATGGCATTTGCTTTTCCAGTTTTATTGGTTTTAACTGGTGTAAGTTATTTTTTCTCTATAGGAAAAAAAGAACTTAAAGGAAGATGGTTTTGGGGATTGTATTTAGTTTTATTAGGTTCTGTTATTTTAGGTTTTTTTAATTCTATTTTTCAACTTTCTTCAGGAATCGTTGGTTTTGAGATTAATGATCTTTTGCAAGATTTTATAGGGGTAACAGGTACAATACTTGTGTTATTATTTTTTACACTTTTATATTTAGTAGTACGTTTAGAAATAACTCCTCAAAAAGTTTCTGAGTTTTTTATAAAAACAAAAAATACTATAAACGAAGAAATTACTTCTACAAAGCAGACATTAGTAGAGAATGAAGATTTAGATGAAGTTAAAGATGTAGAAGACAATATAGAAAAGCCAATAGAGGAAGTAGAAGAAATACCTGAAGAACCAATTTTTGAAGCTGTGAGAACAGAAGAAAAAAAACCGACAATAGGTTCTAGTTTAGATTTTACTGTAGATACACCAACTGAAGAACCAGTTATTGAAACACCTAACTCTACTGGAGAGTTAGCAATGGAAGTAGAAGAAGTTGTAGAAGAGTTAGAAGAAACAGAAAACTTAAGTAAAAAACTCGTTGAAGATTTTGGAGAGTTTGACCCTAGGTTAGAGTTAGGAAATTATAAATTTCCAACAATTGATTTGTTGAAAGACTATACCAGTGAACAGAACACTATAACTATTGACCAAGGTGAATTAGAGGAAAATAAAAATAAAATTGTTGAGACTCTAAAAAATTATAAAATTGAAATAGCACATATTAAAGCTACTATTGGACCAACAGTAACGCTTTATGAAATAGTTCCTGAAGCTGGAGTGCGTATTTCTAAAATTAAAAACCTAGAAGATGATATTGCATTATCATTAGCGGCATTAGGTATTCGTATTATTGCTCCAATTCCTGGTAAAGGAACTATTGGTATAGAGGTTCCCAATAAAAAGTCGAGTATTGTTTCTATGCGCTCGTCTATTGCAGCAGCTAAATTTCAAAAAGCAGAAATGGAACTGCCTATTTCATTTGGTAAAAATATATCTAATGAAACCTTTGTAGTTGATTTAGCTAAAATGCCTCACTTATTAATGGCAGGGGCAACAGGTCAAGGAAAATCGGTAGGGTTAAATGCTATTTTAACATCATTGTTGTATAAAAAACATCCTGCTGAGGTTAAGTTTGTATTAGTAGATCCTAAAAAAGTAGAATTAACTTTATTTAATAAAATTGAAAGACATTTCTTAGCAAAGCTTCCCGATTCAGAAGATGCTATTATTACTGATAACACAAAGGTTATAAATACCTTAAACTCTTTGTGTATTGAAATGGATGATCGTTATGAGTTATTGAAGAATGCTTATGTGCGAAATATAAAAGAATATAATACCAAGTTTAAAGAAAGGAAGTTGAACCCTGAAAACGGACACCGTTTTTTACCTTATATTGTTTTAGTAATTGATGAATTTGCTGATTTAATTATGACAGCAGGTAAAGAGGTAGAAGTACCTATAGCTCGTTTGGCACAGTTAGCACGTGCTATTGGAATTCATTTAATTATAGCAACACAAAGACCATCAGTAAACGTTATTACTGGTATGATTAAAGCAAATTTCCCTGCTCGTGTAGCATTTAGGGTAATGTCTAAAATAGATTCTAGAACCATTTTAGATGCAGGTGGGGCTGATCAATTAATTGGTAGAGGAGATATGCTTTATACTAATGGAAACGATATGGTGCGTGTACAATGTGCCTTTGTAGATACTCCTGAAGTAGAACGTATTACTAGTTATATTGGTTCTCAAAAAGCATATCCTGATGCACATTTATTACCAGAATATGAAGGGGAAGAAGGTGGCGCTAATTTAGATATTGATATTAGCGATCGTGATAAACTGTTTAAACAAGCAGCTGAGGTTATTGTAACGGCACAACAAGGTTCGGCATCATTATTGCAACGTAAGTTGAAATTAGGTTATAATCGTGCTGGTCGTATAATTGATCAATTAGAAGCAGCGGGTATTGTAGGCCAATTTGAAGGTAGTAAAGCCCGTCAGGTTTTAATTTCCGATTTAGTAGCACTTGAAAAGTTTTTAAGTGAAGAGTAGTTTTTTTAATTTAAGTACTGTTTTTACAACAGGCTTGTTATTTTTGTAAACCAAAGAATTAGTTGATGAATAAAATCATTTTTTACCTAGCTTTAATATTCTCTCCAATAGTAATGCAAGCACAGTCTGCGAAAGCATTATTAGATCAAGTGTCTGAAAAAGTAAAGTCATACAATAATATTGTTATAGATTTTAAATATAGTCTTAGTAACAAAAAAGAAGGTTTATCACAAGAAACTCGTGGAGATGTAACTTTAGAAGGAGAAAAATATGTGTTAAACCTTATGGGAACTACACAAATTTTTGATGGTAATAAACTACATGTTATTATTCCTGAAGATGAAGAAATAAATATATCTAATGCTAATCCAGAAAGTAGTTTAACACCTTCTAAAATGTTAACTTTTTATCAAGATGGTTATAAGGCAACTATGGATATTGAACAAAATGTTAATGGTCGTAAAATTCAGTATGTTAAATTAGTACCTACTACTAAAGAAAATGATATAGAGTATATATTACTAGGTATTGATAAAGAGTCTAAGCATATTTATAAGCAAATATTATCACAAGGAAACGGAACGGAGATTATAGTTACCGTAAATCAGTTTAAAGTTAATCAGCCACTATCTTCTACTTTATTTACTTTTGATAGTTCTAAGTATGCCGATTATTATATTAATCGAATAGATTAACGCTTATTTTGAAAATTTTAGACAAGTATATTTTTAAAGAATTTTTACAAAAATTTATAGTAATTTTTGTGATTCTAATGTTTTTAATGATTCTGCAAATGATATGGTTATACATATCTGAACTAGCAGGAAAAGATTTAGAAATATCTGTTATTGGTAGGTTTATTCTATATGCCTCACCCAATTTAATACCGCTAACATTACCTTTATCAATTCTGTTTACATCGATAATGGTTTTTGGAGAGTTTTCAGAACATTATGAATTTGCAGCAATGAAATCTACTGGTATTTCATTACAGCGAGCAATGCGTTCATTAACAATATTTATTGTTTTTTTAAGTGTTGCTACATTTTACTTTGCCAATACAGTAATGCCTGCATCTAATAAAAAATTTATTGATCTTAGAAAAAACATAGTAAAATTAAAACCAGCAAGGGTTATAGTTGCTAATCAGTTTAATGAGATTGGTAATATTAATATAAAAGTTGGTGATAAATACGGAGATAATGACCAGTTTTTAGATAATGTTGTAATTCATAAACGTATACCTTCTAAACCAGGTAATTTTACGGTCATTAAATCTGAAAAAGGAGAATTAGTAAGTAGTGTAAATTCTAATGTACTTTCTTTAATACTTACTAACGGTAATTATTACGACGAAATTCAGGTAAAAAAAACCAGTGCTAAAAAGAAATTACCTTTTGTTAAAAGTGAATTTAAAGAATATTCTATTAATTTAGATTTAGGCTCTTTAAATAATGTAGACTTATCTAAAGAGAGTATTACAAAAAACCGAAAAATGTTAAGTGCAAAAGAACTTAATGTTGCTGTAGATTCTTTTCAAGTATCTATAGAAAAATCTAATTTAAGTTATAAAAAGAAAGCTTTATCACGTTTAGGTTTAAAAAATTTACCTAAAAATTTAAAGAATAAATGTATTGCCGATGAATATCCGGAATCTATTTTAGATGTTTATGATTTAAAAAAACAGAAGAAAATATTAACAGAAGCAAGTAGAAATGCTCAACGTAATATAACTAAGCTAGAAGCCAATAAAAAAGAAAATAAAGAAGAGGCAAAACGTATTATAAAGTTTAAAGTAGCTTATCATGAAAAATTCGCTTTAGGTTTTGGATGTATTGTTTTATTTTTTATTGGAGCACCATTAGGAGCAATTATAAGAAAAGGTGGTTTAGGTTTACCTTTAATTTATGCTTTAGGAATATTTTTAGCATATCATTTTATAGGTATTTTTGCTAAAAATAGCGCTGAGAATAATAGTATATCTCCTTTTTTAGCAAGTTGGTTATCTACTTTAATAGTACTTCCATTAGGAATTTTATTTACCTATAGAGCAACAACAGAAAAAGATTTGATAAATTTTGGAGATCTTTTTGCAAAGATCTTTTCTTCAATAAAAAAAGTGTTCAAAAAAAGTTAAAGGTGCTTTTTAAGACTGGTAAATTTACACATCCATCTTAAAAGTAATATCTTTACATTATTAAATTTCAATATCCCTATTTAGTTTGAGTTCACAATCACACACTACGTTTAAGTTAGATTCTATAGAGTCTGCAATTGCAGATGTTAGAGCAGGAAAAGTTATTATAGTTGTCGATGATGAAAATCGTGAAAACGAAGGAGACTTTGTTGCAGCAGCAGGTGCTATTACTCCTGAAATTGTCAACTTTATGGCTACTCATGGTAGAGGGTTAATTTGTACACCTTTAACAGAGCAACGTTGCGATGAGTTAAAGTTAAGTATGATGGTCGGAGAAAATACGGATCCTATGCAAACTGCTTTTACTGTTTCAGTTGATTTAAACGGGAAAGGGGTTACTACAGGTATTTCAGCTAGTGATCGTTCATTAACAATTCAAGCATTAGTAGATAAAAAAATTAAGCCGCATGAGTTGTCAAGACCAGGGCATATATTTCCTTTAAAAGCTAAAGAAGGTGGAGTTTTAAGAAGAACAGGACACACTGAGGCTGCTATTGATTTTGCTCGTTTAGCAGGTTATGACCCAGCAGGTGTTATTGTTGAAATAATGAATGAAGACGGAACTATGGCTCGTTTGCCACAGTTAGTTGAAATAGCTCAAAAGTTTGATTTAAAACTAGTTTCTATTGAAGATTTAGTTGCTTATAGAATGCAACACGATTCTTTAATTATAAAAGAAGAAGATTTTGATATAACTACTCGTTTTGGAGAGTATAGATTAAGGGCCTATAAACAGACTACAAATAATCAAATTCATATTGCCTTGACTAAAGGTTCGTGGACTTTAGAAGAAGAAGTTCCTACAAGAATAAATTCTACTTTATTTAATAATGATATTTTAGGAACCTTAACAAAAAACGGTGATAAGAGTTTAGAGCAAATGTTTGATATTATTAATGAGAAGGGAAAAGGTGCTATTATTTTTATTAACCAAGAGTCACAATCATTAAACTTATTAAATCGCTTAAAATCTTTGCGAGAAGCTAAAAAGAGCGATGGTATAACTGCTGCTCCTAAATTGCCAATGGATAGTAAAGATTTTGGTATTGGAGCGCAAATTTTACATGATATAGATATTGCTAAAGTAAGTTTAATATCTAATAGTATTCAAACGAAACGTGTTGGTATGCCTGGTTATGGTCTTGAAATTTGTAGTTATATTAATTATTAAATTAAGGAAGTATAGCATTTATTTTTTCCCACATTTCATTATGAAATGTGGCAGGAACAAGACTAGAATCCGAAGGACTTTCGTCTAAACGAACTACTACTATATTTTCACTTGGTACAACATCAATAAATTGTCCATTGGCACCAATTGCTGCAAATAAATCAGCAGGTGCGTTTTCTGGTAAAGACTCATTAAAAACTAATGAAGAATCAGGATAGCTTATAGTTTCTTTTCCGTTAAGCCAAGTTAAGTACCCGTACGATATATTTAGGTTTTGAGAAGAAGTAGTCATGCTATTAAAATAATCAAGATCATTTAGAATAGGTTCTTGATCCCCCATAGGCCTTCATTTAATAATAGTAGACCAAAACGGGCGGCTTCTTTTGTTGTACTCCAAAAAATGGTATTAAAACCCTCAGTAGTTGTTCTCTATTCCCGTTCGAAATTCCAATTTTATTACTTAAATAAATATTTGTAAAATCATTATAACTTGTGTTTGCAGCATTACTTATAACATTTTCTAAAAGTGTATAGGGAGCATTATGGTAATACCACTTAGTTTCAGGGTCTGTTTTATAGGTTAGGCAATCGTTATCCCTACAATTTAAGTTACTTACGGTATAATCTAACCCAGTAGTCATTGTTAATTGCTGCTCTATAGTAATAGCACACTTTCTTGATCAATAGTTAAGCTACTCCAACCAGAGCCTAAGTAATCAAATGTTTTGTCGGATACAGATAATAAGTTTTGCTCTTGAGCAATACCAGTTAATAAAGCAGTAAGTGTTTTACCAGCAGAAGCCCAATACCAAATAGTATTTTCATTAAAATTAGAAGTATGAAGAATATTGTTACCCCAATATTCTTCAATAATAATTCTTCCATCTTTAAGAATTATAAATCCACGTGTGTTATTTTCAAAAAGGAAACTTTTCAAGTTCTCAATTTCTTGCAGATTTCAATTTAAACTTTCAGGGCTTGTTTGTTCCCATTCAGAATTGTCAATAGGAGGGAAGTAAAGTTGCGTATTGTTGTTACTATCTGTAATAATATCAGAAGATGATTCCGTATCTGAACTACAAGATATTAGGATAATTGATATGAAATATAGTAATGAATTTCTCATAATTATCTAGAATTAACTTTAAGTAGATATTCTAAAGATAATGAAATAAAAAAAACCGCCAATTTTAGGCGGTCTTTAACTTTTATAAAATAATTAGTTTATTAAACTAAAGGGAAACGAGTCATAGCCTCAGGTTGTTCCACACCTATTAGTTTTAATATTGTTGGTGCCATATCTCCAAGGACACCATCTTTAATTTCTTTTAATTCGTTATCTACTAAAATAACAGGTACAGGGTTTGTTGTGTGTGCTGTATGAGGGCTTCCGTCAGGGTTCATCATAGTTTCACAGTTACCGTGATCTGCAATTAAAAGTGTAGTGTATCCGTTTTCTAAACCTGTTTCAATAACACTGTTAACACATTTATCTACAGCCTCACATGCTTTAATAGCAGCATCCATAATACCAGTATGCCCTACCATATCACCATTTGCAAAGTTTAAGCAAACAAAATCAGCTTCTCCTTTTTTCAAATCTTCTACAAGAGCATCTGTTAATTCATAAGCACTCATTTCAGGCTGTAAATCGTATGTAGCAACTTTTGGTGAGTTACGTAAAATACGGCTTTCTCCTTCAAAAGGTTCTTCTTGACCACCAGAGAAAAAGAAAGTTACGTGAGGGTACTTTTCTGTTTCAGCAATACGAATTTGTTTTTTTCCGGCTTTAGATAATACTTCACCTAGTGTTTCAGTAATATTATCTTTATCGTATATAACTTTAATACCATTAAAACTATCATCGTAGTTTGTCATAGTAACATAGTATAAATCTAATTTTTTAGTTTCCTGTTCTGGGAAATCATTTTGAGATAACATATTTGTTAACTCACGACCTCTATCCGTTCTAAAGTTAAAAAAGATAACGACATCACCTTCTTCTACTTTAGCAATAGGAGCACCGTTTTCAGTAGCTACTAATGGCTTAACAAATTCATCAGTAATATCTTCTGCATATTTTTCTTTTACAGAAGCTATTACATCATCAGTTTGTTCTCCAATATTATTAGCAATAACATCGTAAGCTAATTTAACACGTTCCCATCGGTTATCACGGTCCATTGCATAGTAACGACCAGTAACTGTAGCAATTTTACCAGTTGTAGTATCCATATGGTCTTGGATAGTTTGTAAATGACCAGCTCCAGACTTAGGGTCAACATCACGACCATCAGTAAAAGCATGTACAAATACATCTTTTAAACCATTATCATTAGCAGCACTTAGCAAACCTTTTAAGTGATCTATATGTGAGTGCACACCTCCGTTACTTACTAAACCAAGAAAATGAACTTTTTTATTATTTTCTTTAGCGTAAGAAAAAGCATCGGTTAACACTTTTTCATCTTTTAATGTGTTGTTTTCAATAGCTAAATTAATACGAGTAAGCTCTTGGTAAACAATTCTACCAGCTCCAAGATTCATATGCCCAACTTCACTATTACCCATTTGCCCGTCAGGTAAACCAACATTAAGACCATCAGTTCTTAAAGCTGCGTTTGGATATTTTTTATATAGAGAATCTATGTATGGAGTTTGTGCATTATCAATTGCAGATACTTTAGGATCAGGAGAGGTTCCCCATCCATCAAGAATCATTAAAATAACTTTCTTGTTCATGGTAGATTTTTTAATTTTTTTTCGATAACAAATATAAATTAAAAATCCCGCTTTTGGCGGGATTGTATGCTAAACCTAGCTATATGTTTACAGTTGTTTTTTATATTTTTCTATAGCTTCATTAATATGTTCAATTCTATTTTCAGGATCTGGATGAGAACTTTGAAATTCAGGAACTCTATTATCACCTGCTGCAGCTTTTAAAATTTTCATTACGCCAATCATTTCTTTAGGGTCATAACCGGCATTAATCATAAATAAAACTCCAAGTTCATCACTTTCTAATTCATCTTCGCGACCATTTTTCAATAATGTAGATTGCCCATATTGGTTAGCTAAACCTCCTGCATTTGCACCTATAGATGCCCCTTGAGATACTGTTTGCCAAAATTCACTATCAGCAATACGTTCAGCAGAGTGCCTGCCTAATACATGACCAATTTCATGACCTAAAACACCCGCTATTTGATCAACGTTTTCTAATTTAGAGAGTAAACCATAAGTCATAAAAATTTGTCCTCCAGGTAGAGCAAAGGTATTAATAGTAGTTTCGTTGGCTAATAAATGAAAATCGTACTTGTATGGAGTTTCACGCGCTTCACTGTTTCTTACAAGTTTATTACCAATATCATCAATTACAAGTTGCAATTTTTGATCATGATGTAGACCACCATGTTGTTGAGCCATTTGGGGAGCACTTTGAAGTCCTGTTGCTATTTCTTCTTGCGCACTCATACTAATATTTTGTGTTCTATTAGTATAGGGATTTACTGTTTTATTATTGTATTTTTTATAAAAGCAAAAGCTACTATGATAAGTCCAATTAATAACTGGAACTTAATACCATTACCACGCATAATTTTTATTTGAAGAATATTTGCGTAAAATACAAAACTCCATTATCGTTTACAATAGTACCAATACCAGTATGTGTAAAATCTCCTTCTATATTTAATTTATGAGAAGGGCTGTTTAACCAAGCGCTAACTAATCTTTCCGTTGTTGTATATCCAAAAGCTACATTTTCGCCATATGTACGAGCATTTTCTGTATTAAAAATTATTTGTGCTCTTGTTTGGCTATTATTATGACTAATTAAATTATCAAGGCTTTGGTTTTCGGAATGTATTATAGCTTCAAAATTAGCTGTTTCATTAATAATTAAATTGTTTAAACCAATATTAGATCGATGTAAGTTTATAGCGTTATATATTTCAAAACTAATATCTTCAATATCTTTTTCTATAATTCTATTTTTTTCTTCTAAGGTTAAATCAGAAATAATAGAAGTATCACTTTCATTTTCATTAAAAGTATCAAAAACAGATTTTACATCTTCATTAAGATCACTATCTATGTTTTCTTTAGAACAAGATGTAAGTATGTTTATAAAAACAAAAACAGCTAAAAGAACGCTTTTTATCGACATCATACCAGTATATATTTGCATTATAACTGTAATATAAGCATTTAATCTGTAAGTAGTTGATTTTTAACATTTAACGTATTTAGTTTTGTAGGAATTAATTGATTTTAACACAAATTAACACTTTATTCTCATAATTTTAACTTTATTTTGTTATTATGTTGTTTTTTAGATAGTTATGTAATTTATCTAGTGTTAGTATTTTGTTACCTTCAATTTTTTGTAAGTCTATGTAAGAAATTGCTTTTTTTGAAATAAAGGCTTTCAATATTTTTTCAGAAGTAGGGTAGAAGGTATAATGCCAAGGTTCGTAATTAAAACCAGTTCTTTTTGGATCATTTGTGTATACTAATTCAAAACAATAGTCTTTAGCATTTTTATCCATCCATTTTTTTAATTTATTAAAAGGACCATTTACATTGTAATTAGAAGTAAGTAGTAATTTGGAAACTGGTGTTTTTGTTTCCATAATAATATCGATGTCAGTTCCCCAATGATGTCTTGATGTGCCGGGTATTGTAGAATATTCTAATATTTTATTAACGGCATCTTCAGTAGACATTCCGTTAGATTTAAATTGCTTAAACTTTCTATTCCAAATGTTTTGTTGTCGATTATAGCTTCTATAAGCTGAAACAATTTTTATTTTGATGCCATCTTTTAATGCTGCTTTTTGCATTAATAAAAAAGAATCATAAACTTCTTTACGTAGCTTGTAATTATTATTAGAATTTTTGGGAGTAGTTTTTCCTATTAATTCATTAATTGTAAAAACTTCGTTTTGAGAGTAATTATTTGTGAAGTTGCCTAATAAAAAAATAAGAATAAAAATATTCTTTAAAGTCATGGGTATCCATTCTGTATTAATTTTGTAAATATAAGTAACCAGCTCGAGTTTGGCTACCAAATTCATTAGCATCAAAATTAAGAATATAAAAATAAGTTGCTGTAGGTAGATTTTCTGTTTTATTTATGGTTAATCTACCATTAGATTTTCCAATAAAAAATTTATCAGGATCTAATTCTTCACCAGGGGTTAATTCTTCATAACCATCAACTTCAAATACAATAACACCCCATCTATTAAATATTTTTAAATTATTGTTGGGGTATTTATTAATACCTCTTATTTCAAAATGTGAGTTATCATTATCTCCATTAGCAGAAATGGCATTGAATATTTGTATGTCTTCAAAATCATCAATAATTTCATTATTACCAGGACCTCCAAAAGTAATTATTTCAAAATCATTGGGTGTAAATAAAGTAGAGGTTATTTGACCAACTTGTGTATTGTTAGTAAAATTTGTGTTACCAAGATCTATCCACCTTTGTTCCGCAATGCTCCAACCAACTACTCTAAGTTCTGTTAAATCATTATCATTAATTAATGAATTTATATTGCTTAAAATATCCCAAGTTAAAGTTACTCGAGTTTCAATATCTCCATCTAAATCCCAAAATTCTACAGCACTTATACTTGTTATATTATTTTCTGTTTCATCTCTATTAAAAGAATTAAATGTAGTTGGTGTATTAGGGTCTTCAAGAAAATAAGCAGCAGAACTTGTGTTTTGAGAAGCTAAAGCTTCAATGCTTAAAGGTCTAAATCTAAATTCATCTCCCACAGGAAAAGTATAAGCATTATTGCCAGTATAACTATTGTAACCATCTACATGTGTATCATTGCCTTCATTAAGGTATAAATCGGTTTGAACCAAATCTAATGAAATATTAGGATCTCTTCTAGGTGTAATTATTCTTCCATCATTAAATATGACACCTGTGTTTATAATTGTATTTACTTCAATATTCAAATCATTAGGGACACCAACTATTAAATCTGAAATTTCAGGAGCGTTGTTGCCTGTAATATTTTGTACATCATCTTGATTATAAAAACCAACTTCTCCTTGATTTTCAGTAAAGCTTCCATCATTATTTAGATCACCAAAAATACCCATTTGACTACCAGGATGCGTTTGTAAACTACCACCAGTAGTTACATTTAGCTCATTAGTAGTTTGTGCCTTTAAACTTTGAAAAGTTAAAAGTATTATTGTTATTATGTTAATGAGATATTTCATTTTTAAAACCTGTTATTAATTTAAATCAATAATTATGGAATAGTAAAAAAACTAACACAACCACATGCATTTCCTATTCCAGCTGCGGATTGGTCAGCTTGTATTAGTCTAAATTGATTAAAAGCAGGTATTGGAGAAGTACTTGTAAATAAATAATCAAAAGTACCATCTCCATTATCATTTTCTTGAACTGTATGATCTCCTAAATTAAAGTTCGTTAATTGATATGGGACATTGTCAAGTAATATTTCATAAGAAGTAGCACTATTTATGTTAGGACCATTAAATTGAAGTTGAAAACGATTACCAGCATTAGTATCCATAATGTTTATATTACTAAAAGCACTATTGCCATTAGTAGGAGCAGGAGTACCTGTTGGAGCTAAACCTCCACCAGTATTTCCACTACCAGTGTTACCTCCTCCTGAAAAGTCATAAGATAATACAGTGAACATAAACTCAAAATCAACATTTGCTCTATCATTAACACCATTATCGTTATCACCAATTTGTACAACAAAACTGGAAGCATTCTGAGCACGATAAGATATATCATAGTCATCATTACCAGCTCCTTCTGAATCTCTTACAGTAAGTTGTATAATGTAATCAGAGTCTATTATACCAGTGTTAGGATCTAATGTAACAAGATATTCTCCAGTATTTGTTCTGCTTACAGTTGAATTATAAGGTAGTTTATTGGAAGATCCATCAGCATTAATTTTACCCATAGCTCGAACTGGACTTATAAAAAAAGCTCCACCATTTGCACCAACTGTAATTTGGTTAGTAGATTCATCAGCTACTATTTGAGCAGTACTTGTAATACCAGATTCATTTGTATATGTAATTTCACCTGTTGCAGTATCTTGCTCTAAAGTAGTTACTGTTTCATTTGTGTTAATAGTAACCGCAGTACCAAAGTCATCAGTGATAGTAAAAGTTCCATTGGTATTATCAACAACAGTAGCAATCTTAGCATCGAAAGAAGTTGCTACACCAGCAGCATTTGTGTAAGTAAAAGTTCCATCGGTATTATCAATTAGATCACCATCGGCATCAAAAGTAGTAGTAGTTCCATCTTCCGATGTATATGTGAAAGTTCCATCAGTATTATCAACAAGGTTTGTAACAGTTTCTTGAATATTTGAGGTTGTACTTCCTGCAACATGTGTAGAAATAGTTCTACCAGTAAGCGTCCCTGCTTGTGCAACTGCAGTTACAGTAGAAACATCATCAGTATTATCAGGTACATCTATAGTAAAATTAGGATA
>CAZJGP010000231.1:0-4837 GCA_964545595.1 uncultured Flavobacteriaceae bacterium
GGTTAAATACATAAATAATGTAACATTATACAATAAATTTAACATGACTAAAGATCTAAGTGTTAATCATGAAAAAATAATGGTCAATAAAAAAAATACTATTGATAGCTTGTACAATGTCTATACTATTTTAAAGAAAACAAGTAGTTCTAATAAATTAGAGACTTTAGAATTTGAATTAAAAAAAAATAGCGAGGAGTTAAGATCTTTAGAAAAATATTTATCAAAAGATGTTAGTCATCAAGTATGGAAAAGGTTAAATACATATATAAGTGATTATGGTAAATTAAAGAATGTAAATTTAATTTTAGGTACACAAGGTAATGGTAATATAATGTATGCTAATGATAAGTTAGATATTACAACTGATTTATTAGAATACGCAAATAATAAATATGAAGGTAATTAGCATTATGTTTAAAATTTTTACAACACTCTTTTTAATTACATTTTTTTTTATTTCGTGTAAAGATTCTGTAGAAGAAAATACTGATGCAAAATTTAAATTATTTAATTTAAACAATGCGGGTTGGAAGTCAAAAACACTTTCGCATAATGAATCTAAAATTAATTATAAAGCAACCCAGGTTCCTTTACAATATTACATACTAAAAAATGGACCTTCAGAAGATCCAATAGTAGTAGACTCTATTTATAGATCACACTCTAAAGAGCGTATAATTGAATTTGAGTTTCAGCATGACACTAAAGATGATCTGTTGAAAGCTGAATATACAAAAATGGATTATACAAAATCGATAAAATATATGTCTTTTAATTTAAAAGAAGATTTTGAATTGATAACGAATTCTGGAGAGCGTATTAAGTGTTCAGGTGTAACTTTTGAACGAAATTTTAAGGTGGCACCTTATAAAAGAGCTTTGCTACACTTTGCTAATGTTCCAGAAAATGATAATGTGAAATTATTATATAGAGATAAGCTTTTTGGTAATGGTTTGTTTAAATATAACTTTAATGAGGCACCTATAAAGTTGTAAAAAAGAACATTAGTTTGTTGTAAGTTTGATTAATTTTAGATAAAAAAGCTTAAAAAATTAAATTTTAAGCTTTTTTATCTTTTTCTTTTTAATATACAGTAATAATAAAAGTGGTGTTTTATTATCCTTATGATATGTTTAGTCTTTTTTTTTTAGTGATTTCATGTTTTTTGTATGGGTATTTTGTTGTATTGTTAAAAATTACATTTAGTGTAAGTTTTTTTTCAAGCTAGAGGTAGTTTTGTTTACTTTGATCAAATAAAAAAGAAACCATTTTCTAATGAAAACTAAACAGTTACTATTGAGCTTTATAGCTTTGTTTAATGTAGCGTATTTATTCAGTCAAACTACAAACTTTGGTGATAATTCGGGTACAGAAGGAGTTCGTTCTACTTATTTAGGTTTTAACGCAGGAACAACAAGTAGAGGGACAGAAAATTTATTTGTTGGTAGTAATGCAGGTTTTAATACCACAACAGGTGGGTTTAATACATACTTAGGGGCTAGTGCTGGTTTTAATTCAACTGGAGCAAGAAATAATATATATATAGGTAGGTTTAGTGGTTATGAAAATATTACAGGTACTAGTAATGTTTTTATAGGAACTTCTTCAGGTCAAGAAAATATAACAAACAATAATGTTTTTATAGGTTATGAATCAGGAAGATTTAATACTACAGGTACTGGTAATGTTTTTAATGGTTGGAGAGCAGGTTATTCAAATATTGATGGAGTTCGTAATTTGTTTTTAGGATTTTCTGCAGGTTTTAATAATACTAGTGGTAACAATAATTCTTTTATTGGTTCTAATACTGGTAGAGCAAATACAACTGGGCAAAATAATCTTTTTTTAGGGTCAAGTGCAGGGCTAAATAATACAACAGGTAATAATAATGTGTTTTTAGGATTTTCTGCAGGTTCAAACAGTACTATTGGTGATTCAAATTTATTTTTAGGTACAAATTCAGGTTTAAACCTTACTACAGGTCGAGGTAATGTGTTTTTAGGAACAAATTCAGGTCGTGAAAACATTAATGGAATTGGTAATGTATTTTTAGGAATAAATTCAGGTCGTGAAAACATTGATGGAATTGGTAATGTGTTTATAGGTAATTCATCAGGATATGAAAGTAGCGGTAATAATAAATTAATTATCGATAATGCTAATGATGATAGTCCTTTAATTTACGGTAATTTTCAAACTGGACAAGTTGCTATAAATACTCAGAAAGTTGCAGATGGTTTTGCTTTGTCTGTTGGTGGTAGTCTAATAACTGAAGAAACTAAAATTGCTTTACGTGACTCAAATGGTTTATGGCCTGATTATGTTTTTAAAAATGACTATAATTTAAAAACATTAAATGAAGTAGAGCAATATATATTAGAAAATGGGCATTTAGAAAATATTCCATCAACAAAAGAGGTTGAGCTTAATGGAGGAATTTTTGTAGGAGAAATGAATGCAAAATTATTAGAAAAAATAGAAGAGCTTACCTTGTATGCAATAGAACAAGAAAAAAAGCTTGAAGAACAAGAAAATCGATTAAAAAAGTTGGAGAATTTACTGCTTAAATAAAAAGTAGTATTATAAAATCTAATGATTTTATAATTAACAAGTATGTTTTCATACGTATAGTGTTAGTTTTTTAATTTTAAAAAAAATATTGCATGCTGTAGTACTATCAGTATACTATTTAGTGTAATGGTTAGGCGTGTTTGTGTCACAATTGTAAATAAATTATAGACTTATAAAGTTATGATTCAGAGTATTCGTAGTAGTAAAATATCAAAGGTAGTTGCTAGTTATTTGGCATTACAATTGTTACTTCAAATGTTTCAACCTACTGCAATGTGGGCGTTAACGGGTGGGCCTAAACAACCTGAGTTTAATTCATTTACACCTATTGGTACATCTGATATGGTTGATTTATCGAGTGGTAATTTTAGCTACAATATTCCAATAATGGATGTTGGTGGTTACCCTTTAAATTTAGCTTACCAATCGGGTGTTACTATGGATCAAGAAGCCAGTTGGGTAGGTTTAGGTTGGAACTTAAATGTTGGTCAAATAAATAGGCAGGTTCGTGGTATTCCAGATGATTTTAAGGGAGATGAAATGGTCTACGAGAATAACATGAAGGAGAATGTAACAGTTGGTGTTGGAGTAAGTGTAGATGTTCAAGTGTTTGGTCTAGAAAGAGATGAGAATGTAGGAGGAAGTGGAGAATCAGGATCTAGTAACTCTTCGACTGGAGCTAATAATTCTTCAGAAGATACTGGTAATGTAGCTAATGTAGCTGAAAATATAGGTACAATTTCTTTAGGAGCAAAAATAAATTATAATAATTATACAGGAGTGTCTTTTTTTCCAACATTTGGTTTGTCATTCGATGTTAGTGAAAGTGTTGCAGCAGGTATTAGCTTAGAAGGTAATGCAATGGATGGTCCTACAGTTTCTCCTAGTGTATCATTAAAAGGAGGACTAGAAGATAGATCTAAAAAATCAGCTTATGATGGTAGTTTAAATATGGGGGTTAGTTATAATTCTACTAGAGGGTTATCGGACTTTAGTATTTCAACATCTTTTACAAGAAGTCAATTGAATGAAGTTGAATACGAGTATGCTGACGGAACAATTACTGAAGGAACAGAAAGAGGAAAGGCTCTTGGTTCAGGTTCTGCTTCAGGAAGAATTTCTTTCTCAAAGCCTACCATGACTCCAAGAAAAAGAACGGCATATAAAGATTTAGCAGGTACATTTTCATTTTCAGTAGGATCATCTGTTCAAGGAACAGATTTTGAAGGGGAAATTTCCGCTACAGCTGCTTTTCAGCAAATTAAAGATAAGCGAAAAGTAGAGAAGGCTTATGGTTATGATTTTACAGGTTTTGCATCAGCTGAAGATGTTATTGATTACAATAGAGAAAATGACCAAGTAATAAGTAAGTCGTTAAAAGCATTACCAGTAACTAATTATACATATGATACTTATTCGGTACAAGCACAGGGTATTGGGGGGCAATTTAGACCTTACCGTAGCCAAGTAGGGCATATTTATGATGAATATGTTTTAGATGCAAGTCATAATTTTAGTTTAGGTGTTGAATTAGAAGGTGGTGTAGGGTTTCATGTTGGGGGTAATTTTACAGGAATTCAAGTGGAATCTTCAACAGGTGTTTGGGATACAAGAGCACGGTCTAGATTTATACAAAATAGAGAAGATTCTGAAGAAGTGTTAGGTTATGAGCCAGTATATTATAAATATGTAGGGGAGCACAGGATTGATCAAGATTTATCTTTATATGAAGAGGAGCTGGGAGGAGATAGTCCAATTGAGATGAAGATTTCAGGTTCTCGATTTAATAAAAATGCAATACCACAATATTCTAAAAAAGTGTATAATACACAAACAGATGCTAGTGGTAGACAAATTGAGGGGGTTCCTAGTTATGAGGATTTAGGTATTATAAATAATAAATTAAAAAGATCTAGAGATTTTCGTAATCAAAGTATTCAAAAGATAAGTAGAGGTGATTTACCAAATTTTTATAGTAATGAATATATAGAACCATGGAAAGAAAGAAATAATCACGGTAAAGATCATCATACCGCAGAGGTTAGAGTTTTAAAACCAGATGGGAGTACTTATATTTTTGGAGAAACAGCATATAATTTAGATAAACAAGAGACAACTTTTGCTTTAAGATCAGGTTCAGAAGGAGATTGTACAACAGGATTAGTTAACTATAATTCTGGAGATAATAGTTCTTCAAATTCAAATGGTAGGGATAATTTTTTTAATAACACTATCACGCCTGAATATGCACATTCTTATTTGT
>CAZJGP010000232.1:0-15769 GCA_964545595.1 uncultured Flavobacteriaceae bacterium
ATCTAAAAATAATAAATCAAACTTGTAGGTTAAGTACTTGGCGAATAAAGATGTTATTATCTTATCATAAATTGAATACTTTGCAATTGGTCTATAAATTAAATTCCCTCTTTTTTCTTTTTTGGAAATGTGGAAAATGAAAGGTTTTTCTATATCGTATGTGCTAGATTCAAACCCTTTAACCCTTTTTCTTATTTCACTACAAAAAGAGGTTAAATTAGCAAACCATTTTTCGGGCTCTTTACCTTTACTGATTAGAAACTTTTCGCATTTGTATGATTTCCATAGTCGCATTTGGTTTTTTTCAATACTGTTTGTATTGATACTTGGGTCATTTCTTTCTTTCTGATTGAGTTTTTTCCAATTTCTTCTAGTGGGGAATATGGATTGAATTAGTAAGAAATCAATGTCATCGTCAGATATGCTAATTTTATTTGTTTTGTCATGGAGGCTAATGTCTCTCATCATATGCTTTTTATGGCGTTTATGAGATAGTTGTGCTCTATGCTTACAAAGTAGCCTTACTATTAAATAATCGTTAAAATAATCTGAGAGTTCTTTCATTAAATAGACGTAGGCGTAATATTAAAAGATTGAGATACATTGCCATATACAAATACAGCAGAGACCATAAGCATCAGGATTATTAGGCTCTTAAATTATTTCGGTGTTTTCGGTTATAGTATGGTACTAATGCTACTAACACCTAAAGATTATTAGTCTTATACCTGTTCAATGTAATGACTCTAAAAAAAGTCACTCTTGCCTACGTCTATGGTTCGAATATAGTATATTTATAGCATTATATTCTATTATACAGTATGTTAGTTTCAAGATTCAATAATATTTTTCAAACCAAGGAAGTAATAAAATCCAATTTACTTGATGAACTTAGGGGTATAAAAGAAGGAAAGTACAAATCAATCATAGAACAGTGTAGATTCTATACGCGAAAGAAAGATTATGATTCTTATAAATCTCTTAAAATTAAGTTGCCAATTGTCACTTTCTGCGGAACATTTAAGGGAGGGAGAAAACTTGAAAACCTTGTAGAATATAATGGGGTTATGATTTTAGATATTGATGATATTGAAATGTCTAAAGTAGATGCTTTAAAGGCTGTGCTTTCAAACGATCAATATATATATTCTACATGGAAATCACCTTCAAATGAAGGATTGAAAGCATTAGTTAAGGTTGATAGTACCCCTTCAGAGCACAAGTCAAGTTTTGATTCTTTGAAAATATATTTTAAGGAAAAGTATGAAATAGAGCTCGATAATAGTGGTAGTGATATTACTAGACTATGTTTTGTTTCTTGGGATGAAGAGTTATTTCTTAATACTGAATCTGTAGTTTATAGAGGTAAACTAAATCAAGAACCTAAAGAAAAAAAGACTGTTACGAAAAACACAATTAGTAGATCATTAAGTAAAAGTGCATTTGCTACTGAGGGCTTGAACAAAAAAGAGCACCGAAAGATTGTTGCTAACATAATAAAATTCCTTAAAAAAAAGGATTTGTCGATAACTAGCTCATTTGATGAATGGTTTAGGGTTGCTTTAGCAGTTTCAGGTACATTTAGTTATGATGTGGGAGAAAAATATTATTTAGGTCTTTGTGAACTGGATAAAGAAAGGCATAATGAATTGGAGAGTAAGAATATTTTAAAATATTGTTATAACAACAGGAAATTAGGCTTAAACACTTCTGTTACTTTCGGAACAATTATATTTTATGCCAAACAAAAAGGGTTTATTACTCGAAGTGATAAGCTATCTCAATTAGAAAAGTAGAGGTATTAGAGTACCTGTATATATTAGTGGGTATTACCCTGAAAAGAAAATCGATTCAGATTAACCACCCCACCCTTCTTACAAAATCTTTTAAGTCAGATTTTTTAGCTTTTATAATTGAGTCCTTAAGTGAAATTAAGATAAGTTGTACACTTGGTTGTACACTATTAAAACCAAAAAATCGCAACACTTTATAAATAAAGTAATTGCGATTTAAAGTGGTGGTGCCTCCAGGAATCGAACCAGGGACACAAGGATTTTCAGTCCTTTGCTCTACCAACTGAGCTAAGGCACCTTAGCTTGATTAAGCTTCCTAAATGTGTTACAACGTCTAGGCGGGTGCAAATATACAACCTTTTTTTAGTTATGGGCAACTAAAACAAAAAAAAACTTTTTTATTTTTACAATTCAACAAAAAAGAACAGATGAATTTAATTATCGATGCAGGAAATACAAAAGTTAAACTTGCTGTATTTAAGGAGGATAAGATCGTTTTTGTAGTTAAGGTGTTGTTTGAAGATGTTATAGAAAAAATAAAAAATATTTTTTTAGAATATTCAAATATTAATAAAGTAATCAGTTCTTCGGTGTCAAAACTTAATAAAGAGCACCTAAAACAACTTTTTAAAAATGTTAATTGGGTTGTTTTAGATTATAAAACAAAGATTCCTTTTCAAAATTTATATAAAACTCCAGAAACATTAGGAGTAGATAGAATAGCTTTAGTAGCTAATGCAGTTAATAAACATTCTGAAAAAAATGTATTGGTTATTGATGCAGGAACTTGTATTACGTATGATTTTGTAAATAAAAAGTCAGAGTATTATGGCGGCAGTATAGCTCCAGGTTTACATTTAAGATATAAAAGTTTGTCTGATTATACAGAAAACTTACCATTGTTAAGTCCAAAATATCCAAATACTCTAATTGGTAATAGTACTGAAAATGCAATACATGCAGGGGTTAGTAATGGTGTTATTGCAGAAATAAATGGAGTAATTAATGAATTTAGCAACAACTATAAGCACTTAGTCGTTATTTTGACAGGTGGCGATGCCATTTTTTTGTCAGAACGATTAAAAAGTGGCATATTTGTCGACCCTGAATTTTTATTATATGGGTTAAATTATATACTCGAATATACTACTAGTAAATGATAAAAAAAATTATAGTATGTACGTTGCTTTTTGTAGCAGCTTCATCCGTAGCGCAAACGTCTACATTTTCACCATATTCTTTGTATGGTATAGGGTTAGAGACTTTTAGAGGAGATATAGCAAGCAGGTCTTTTGGTAGTTTGTCTACATATTCAAATGTTTCTGCTCCTAATTATTTAAATCCAGCTTCTTATAGTGATGTTAAGCTAACTTCATTAGGAGTAGGTTTAAGCTACACAACCGCTAATATTAAAGCAGAAGAAGGTACAGGTTCAGGGTCTGCAACAACTTTCGATTATTTAGCATTAACAATTCCGGCAGGTAAATTTGGAATTGGTTTTGGGTTTAAACCATATCGTTCTGTTGGTTATAATTTTGAAACTATTATAGAAGGAGATGAAAATGATGGCGTAAACTCTTTTGAAGGTTCTGGTAATGTAAATAGAATTTATTTAGCAACAGGAGGTAAAATTGTAAAAGGATTTAAATTAGGGTTAGAGCTTCAGTATAATTTTGGAAGACTTGAAGAAGAAGTTCTTTTAGAACTTGAAGAATTAACTTTTCCGGCTCGTTTAATAAATCAATCAGATATTGCAGGTTTTAGTTATACTTTATCGGGTATATATGATTATAAATTTAAAGAAGATTTAAACTTTAGATCAACAATAATTTACAGTGCATCAGGTAATATTGACTCAGATAATAGTAGAGAGTTGTCGTCTGTTCAGTTATCTTCAGATGATTTTGCTTTAACTGTAGATGAAAATGATATTGATTCGGAAGATAGATCATTTGAATTGCCAAGTACATTAACTTTAGGAGTATCATTATCTAAAGCAAGAAAATGGTATTTAGGAACTGAAGTTTTAATACAAAATAATAACGATTATCAAGATAGATTTATGGATAGAGAAGGCGTTAATTATGTAGATGCTTTTGGTTTTAAAGCAGGAGGGTTTTATATACCTAAATTTAATTCGCTTACAAGCTATTTAAGTAAGGTTACTTATAGAGCAGGGTTTCGCTTTCAAGAGTTAGGCTTAGAAATTAATGGAACCGACATTAATGAGTTTGGCATATCTTTTGGTTTAGGGTTGCCATTACCACGTCAGTTATCTACTCTAGATATTGGTTTTGAAGTAGGATCAAGAGGAGAAACAACGGATGTTTTAGTAAAAGAAAATTTCTTTACCGTATCGTTAGGTTTGTCTTTAGGTCAAAAGTGGTTTAAGAAAAGAAAGTTCGATTAACACAAACACAAATAAAAAAAAATGAAAAAACTACTAAAAATAACACTAGGAAGTTTGTTGTTGGGTTCATTGGCTGCAAATGCGCAGGTATCTGATGAATGTAAATCAAATGCTTCATTAGGAATTGAGAGTGCGAAAGCAAAAAATTATGCAGAAGCAGAACCTTATTTGTTAAAGGTTCGTCAAAACTGTCCAACATACACGTTAGCAACGTACCAGTATAGTGAGAAAATACTTCGCGATAAGCTTAAAAAAGCTCCAGCAGAAGGAAAAAAAGCAATTGTAAATGATTTAATTACACTAGTTAATGAGCGTAAGCAGCATTTTGCATCAAAAACTCCTGATGGAGATGCGTATTCAGATATTGCTCAATTAAAAAGTGATCATAAGTTAGGTACAAAGTTAGAGCAATACGAGTTGTTTAAAAAAGCTTATGTAGATAAGAAAAACTTTAAAGGGCCTAAAAAAATATATACTTTCTTTTCTCATTTAGTAGACCTTCAGGCTGAAGGAACAAAAGATATTCAAGAAGTTTTTTCTTTGTATGATGATTTAACAAGTAAAATTGAAACAGAAGAAGGAAGAATGGCTGCTCGAATTGCTAAGTTTACAGCAAAAGAAGAGTCAGGCGCTACTTTATTAAGTAAAGAGAAAAAATCTTTGGATAGAGCAGAAAAGAATTTAGCAGTATATAGTAAAGTTAAATCTTCTATAGATAAAAAATTAGGAGCTTTAGCAGATTGTAAATATTTAATTCCATTATTTACAGCTGAGTTTGATGCTAAACAAAATGATTTAGCTTGGTTAAAAAGTTCAAGTAGACGTATGTATAAAAAAGAATGTACAGACGATCCGTTATTCTTAAAGTTAGTTGAAAAACAACATCAGTTAGATCCTTCAGGAGCTACAGCTAAATATTTAGGAAAATTAGCAGCTCAAAGAGGAGATTATGCTGCTGCTGCTAAATATAATGATGAAGCAATTGAGTTAGAAACTGATCCTAACGAAAAAGCACAAGCTTATTATACAAGAGCACTTTCGTTTAAGTCTAAAGGTAGTTACGGTAAAGCTCGTTCTTACTTCAGAAAAGCTTTAGAATATAAACCAAACTTTGGAGCTGCATATTTACAAATAGCAAGTATGATTGCAAAAAGCGCCAATAATTGTGGTTCTGATGAATTTAATAAAAGAGCGGTTTACTGGTTAGCTGCAAATTATGCAAACAAAGCTGCTCGTGTAGATCCTTCAGTTAAAACAAATGCAAACAAAGCTGCAGCAAGTTACCGTGGTACGGCACCATCTAAATCAGATGTATTTACAAAAGGTATGCAGGGTAAAACAATATCTATTGGATGTTGGATTGGAGAATCAGTTAAAGTGCCTAATTTGTAGTAGGTAAATGTAAATTGATTAAGTTTGTAGGGAATATAGACTATGAAATTTAATACAAGTAACATATTTTTAAGCATTGCTAAAACATCCGTTTTGGCAATGCTTTTTTATTGCTGTACTCCAAAAGAGGAAGAAGGTAGTATAATTAATTTTTCGGAAGTAGCACAAGGTACAGGTCGAGATGTTGTAATAAAACATACGGATTCAGGTAGATTGGCAGTTAAGTTAATAACGCCTTTAATGAAAGATTTTACACATGTGGATTTTCCTTATTATGAATTCCCGAAAGGGGTAGAATTGACTGTTTATGCTGAAGATTCTACAGAGTCTAGGGTGTTTGCAGATTACGCTATTCAGTATGATAAGACTAAACTAGTAGATTTAAAGGGTAATGTTAAAGTAGTAACCTCGGATAGTACTATTTTAAATGCCCCTCAGTTATATTGGAATCAAAAATTACATTGGGTATATACAGATGAACCATATAAAGTTCGGTTTAAAAATGGTGCAAAAAATCAAGGAAGTGGATTTGATGCAAATGAAGACTTTACAAATTTTAAATCTAGATCTAATATAGGTACCCAAATATTAGAAGATTAATAACTTTAAATTAAAATATGAAATCGATATATAATTTTTTTCAATACGCTTATATAGCTATAGCTGTGTTCTTTTTGTATTCCGCTTTTGTTGAGTATACAAACGGAGGAAGTCGTTTGTATTTATATGTTTGTATGGCTTTAGCGGCAATAGGAATGTTTTTCTTAAAAAGATATATGGGCAAAAAGATTAATAAGAATTAAAGGTTTTGTTGTAATAATTTTATAAACAAAAACCAATTGCAATTATGTAATTGGTTTTTGTTTTTTTTTAGAAGAATTGTGATTAATCAAGAATTAATTTAAGAAACGAATAAATATTAAGATGTTTTAGTATTAAATACATATTAATATTTAGGCATTTTCAGTTTTATTATTACTAATAAAATCTTATTTTCGCCTCTATTGAAAAAAAATACCACCTAAAATGGCAATATTAAATAAAATTAGACAACGTTCGTTTTTTCTTATTGTGATCATCGCTTTGGCTTTGTTCTCATTTGTACTAGCGGATTTATTTCGAAGCGGAGGTTTTAGCGGACAAAAAGCGCAACAAACTATAGGTAACGTTAATGGAGAAGATATTAAGACATCTGAATTTCAGAACTTAGTAGAAACTCAAAAAGGAAGAGGAACAGAATTACAAGCAGTAAGAAATGTTTGGAATCAAAAAGTTAATAGTCTTTTAGTAGATCAGCAAGTAAGCGAATCAGGTATTAGAGTTGATGCTACTCATATTAATGCTGAGTTAGAAAGAAATTTAGGTAATAATCCAACATTTCAAAATAACGATGGTGTTTTTGATTTTGGAAAAATGCAAGCATTTGTTGCTGATTTGAAAGAAACAGATCCTTTACGATACCAAAACTGGTTAGCTTTAGAAGAATCTACTGCTAAGCAATCAGCTCAAAATGTATATTTTGATATGGTGAAAGCTGGTGTAGGAACAACAGTGAAAGAAGGAGAATTAGCATATAAATTAGAGAATGATAAAATTAACATTCAATATGTGCAATTACCTTATAGTTCTATAAAAAATGAAGAAGTTGCTGTTTCTAAGTCAGAAATATCAAATTATATTTCGAATCATGAAAGCGAATATACTAGAGATGCTTTTGCTTCTATAGAGTATGTTAAAATTGATGAAGTTGCTACTTTAGAAGATGAGCAAGCAATTACTAAAGAGGTTATAGATTTATTAAATGATAAAGAAGAATTTAATAATGTAACTAAAACGACAGAAAAAATTGCAGGTTTAAAAAATACTACTGATGTTGCTCAGTTTGTAAATGATAATTCAGCAATTAAATATCAAGATTCTTACCAGTTTAAATCAAAATTACCAAAGCAAGTAGCTAGTACATTATTTGATGGTGAAATTGGAGATACTTTTGGACCTTATAAAGATGCAGGTTACATTAAATTATCTAAACTTGTAGCTACTACAAAAATGCCAGATTCTGTAAAAGCTAATCATATTTTAGTTGGTTGGAATGATTTAGGAAGAGGAGCAGAAAGAACTAAAGAAGAAGCAAAAACTTTAGCAGATAGTATCAAAAATATTGTTGTAGCAAATAATAATAAGTTTTCAGAATTAGCAAGTACTTTTTCAGAAGATACTTCTAATAAAGATAAAGGTGGAGATTTAGGTTATTTTACTCCAGGTAGAATGGTGCCAGCGTTTAATAACTATGTTTTTGAAAATAAAACAGGAGATGTAGGTGTTGTGGAGACTCAGTTTGGGTTTCATGTAATTAGTATTGCTGATCAAAAGAATTTTCAAAAGGCAATTAAATTAGCGACAATAGCTCAAAAAATTGAACCTAGTGAAAAAACTATCAACGATATTTACTCTAAATCAACTCAGTTTGTAATTGATGCTCGTGAAAAAGGATTAGCGGCAGCAGCAAAAGACATGAATTTAACGGTGAAGCCAGTTAATAAAATGAATGAGTTAGATGAAAATATACCAGGTGTAGGTAAGCAACGTTCAATTGTACGATGGGCTTTTGAAGAAGACACTGATAGAGGAACTGTAAAGAGTTTCGATATGCCAAATGGTTATGTGATTGCAGCTTTAACAAATAGAGCAGAAAAAGGATTAATGAGTGTGGAGGAAGCTTCAACTAAATTACTTCCTGTTTTAAGAAATAAGAAAAAAGCAGAGCAATTAAGAGCTAAAATTACAGGAACAGATTTAGATGCTATTGCTAAAGCAAATGGTACAACGGTAAAATCTGCTTCAGCAATAACAATGAAAAACTCTACAATTAGTGGAGCTGGTATTGAGCGTAAAGTTGTAGGTACTGCTTTTGGATTAGAACCAAATGCTGTGTCAAAAGCAATAGATGGTAATAAAGGAGTGTATGTTGTAAAGGTAGTTTCTAAAACTCCAGGTCAAGGTTTAGCATCTTACCAAGGTTTAGCTAACCAACAAACAGCATCTCAGGCACGTAAAGCGCAAACAGCAGTTTTAAATGCTTTAAAAGCTAATGCTGAAATAGAAGATAGAAGAGCAGTGCTTTACTAGAATTTCTATAAATTATAATTTAATAAAAACGACCGTTATTTCGGTCGTTTTTATTTTTTAGAAGAGTGGCCGAGTGGCTTAAGGCGCACGCTTGGAAAGCGTGTTTACCGCAAGGTAACGAGGGTTCGAATCCCTTCTCTTCTGCAAATAAAAAAAGCATCAATAATATTATTATTGATGCTTTTTTGTTTGTTATGGGGTTATAACTTTTAAGATTGTATTTTTTGTTCCCACTCCCATGCTGTTTTAACAGCGTTGTTTAAATTTGATTTAGCTTTCCATCCAAGTTCTTCATTGGCAAGTGTAGTATCGGCATAATAAGCTCTAACGTCGCCTGGTCTTCTGTCAACAAATTTATATGGTAGCTTTTTGTTAGAAACAGCTTCAAAAGCTTTTATAACATCTAATACAGTGCTTCCTTTTCCGGTTCCAATATTAAAAACTTCAAATTTTTCTTTGTTTTTTTTATTTATTAACCTTTCTAAAGCAGCTAAATGTGCATTGGCCAAATCGGTAACATGAATATAGTCTCTAATGCAAGTTCCGTCGTGTGTATCATAATCATTTCCGAAAACGGATAATTCTTTACGAATACCAATTCCTGTTTGGGTTATATACGGAATTAAATTTTGAGGTACTCCTAAAGGTAATTCTCCAATTTCAAGAGATTCATGACCTCCAATAGGGTTAAAATATCTTAATGCAATTGCGTTAAGGTTTGTGTCTGTTTTACAGGTATCTCTTAATATTTCCTCACCAATTTGTTTAGTGTTTCCGTAAGGTGATTCTGACGGTTTAACTGGTGATGTTTCTGTAATAGGAAATTTGTCAGCAACTCCGTAAACGGTACAAGATGAACTAAAAATGAAGCTAATTTCTTTTTTGTGTTCAATTTCTTGTAATAGATAAACAAGGGTGCCAATATTGTTTTCGTAATATTTTAATGGGTTCTGTACACTTTCTCCAACTGCCTTTGAAGCGGCAAAATGTATAACACCAGTTATATCATTGTGTTTTTTAAAAAACAGACTTACATCGGTACGATTTTTTAGATCTATTTCTTCGAATTCAGGAGTTGTTCCTGTTATGTTTTTAATGCCAGTTAATACTTTTTTGGAAGAGTTAGAACAGTCGTCAATAATAACAACTTTGTAACCTTTTTGTTGAAGTTCAACAACGGTATGTGATCCAATAAAACCTAGTCCGCCAGTTATTAAAATTTTCATTTTATAAATTTTGATGAAATATAAGCAAAAAAAATCCAGGCAGTAATCACTCTGCCTGGAATAACAACTAATCAAAAAATTAAACTCTTATAACAATGAAAGCTTGCTCAGAGCGATCATCAAAGTCTAATTATGAAAATGCACTTTCGTGCAGTGCGAAAATACATAAATGATTAATACAAATTCTTATGAGAAAGAAGGCTTTATAATTATTTTTAGTATCTTATTTTTTGTAGGTAATAATTGTTGATATTAAAATTGAAAAAGCTTATTGTTAAATTATTCTTACAAAAAGAAGTGTTTTATTACAGGTGTTTGTTGTTGAAAAAAGGGAATAATGTGCTTTTTATCAGAGAAATGTATTTAAAAAATCATTTTTTTATATGGTATAATGGTATGGTACCCTTTTTTAGTAAAATATTTCATGTCTGATTTTGTTCCTGTAGCTAACACAAAGTCGCCTCCCCAACCGCCTAAACTTTTTACAACTCCTTTGTAATCATTAAATCGATCTTGTTTAATTGTAGAACAATTTAGTAGAGTTGCAATTATTTTTTCATGAAGGCTTAATAAGTTTTCAAATTCTGAAAAATCATTACAAGTACTTATTTTTTCTGTAATAGAATTAATAGAAGCTATAACTTTTTTTAAAGATTCTTTTGGTTGTAAACGGTAGTTTTTAATAGCGTCTTTACTATCTTTTTTTTCTTCTAAATAAATAAAGAAAAGGCGGTCTTTAAACTCAGGATTAAAAATTTCTGCTTTAGAAATAGTAGGTTGGTTTCGATTATTGTTCCTGGTGTAAAATATTGGCATTTTAGCTTCTGCAGCAGCAATATCGTAACCACTACCACCAAAACTAATATTTAAAAGCTCAAAGGCGTTTACGTTAGCCCATTTTGCAATATTATTTATTAAAGTTGAAGATGTTCCTAAACCCCATAAGCGTTCAAATTCTAAATGTGTGGTTATTGTATAACCATTATTAACATTTAGGAAATTAGAATTCATTTTTTGAGCCTCCCAAAGTATATTAAATAAGGTTTCGTCAAACGTAGAATTTCCTTTAGGAGCTGTTTTGCAGAAAAACTCTTTTGTTTCAATAGAGGTTTTATACCATACTTTATTATAACAATCGAAACTAGTCCAGTTTAATGTTCCAGAATTATTTTTTTCAACAACGAGAGACTGTCCTTTTTTAGTAGGCAAAGCCAAAGCTTTAGCGCCATCAAGTACAACATATTCTGCTGTTAGTAATAATTTTCCTTTGCTATAAAAAGTAGATTTCATTAGGCTCGTAATAATGCTAATTGGTTTAAAACTTCACTATGGGTAACGGTGTTTTTTATAAAGTAGTTCGTTATTTTTTCTTTTTCTTCTGCGGAAGCGTTGTGCTGATTAAGAATATTCATAAGGTGCATTTTCATATGTCCTTTTTGAATTCCTGTTGTAATTAAAGAGTTTACAGCTCCAAAATTTTGAGCTAAACCGGCTACGGCAATAATTTGCATTAATTCTTCTGCATTAGGTTTTCCTAGTAACTCTAAAGCAATTTTTACCATTGGGTGTAAACCAGTAAGTCCACCAATAGTACCAACAGCTAAAGGAATTTCAATATAATAAGTGAAAGTGCCATCTTTTATATGAGCATGTGTTAAACTACCGTAACTACCATCTTTTGCAACATAAGCATGTGCTCCGGCTTCAATGGCTCTAAAATCATTACCTGTAGCTAATACAACGGCATCAATACCATTCATAACGCCTTTATTGTGAGTTACTGCACGGAATGGTTCAATTTCGGCTATTTGTATTGCTCTAATAAATTTTTCGGCGTATTCTAATGATGATAATTCAGGTGTATTAGGTAGTGTATTTATAGGGCAATTAACCTCGGCTCTAACAACGCAATTAGGAACGTAATTAGAAAGTATACTCATTATAATTTCAATTTGTTTTTCAGCTTCTGAAAACTCAGAAAAATTAAAAGCTTCTTTCTGAAATTCTTGAGCAAAAGCTTCTAAACAGGTGTTAATAAAATTAGCACCCATTGCATCTTTAGTTTCAAAAGTACAATGTAACTGATAGTAGTTTTCTAGCTGGTTGGTTTTATTTTTTAGTTCAATATCTAATAGACCACCACCACGTTTTTTCATATTAGCCTGTATGTCTTTAATACTGCTAATTAATTTCGGTTTAACCGAAGTAAAAAAAGTTTCAAGTTTGTTAAAATCACCTTTATAATTAAAATGTACTTGGCCAATTTTTTCTGTATTAAGTACTGTAGCTTTAAAGCCACCTCTTGAATTCCAGAATTTAGCAGCCTTACTTGCAGCAGCAACTACCGAGCTTTCTTCGATAGTCATTGGAATGGTAAAGCGTTTGTTATTTATAGTAAAATTTGGAGCAATACTAAAAGGAAGATAGAAATTACTAATTGTATTTTCTGAAAACTCGTCGTGTAATTGCTGTAATTTTTTATCTGAATTCCAGTAGTTTAAAAGTGTTTGTTTTGCTTCTGCGGAAGCGGAAAAATGGTGCTTAGTAAGCCAATCAATTTTTTCTTGTTTATTTAGTTTTGAAAATCCGCTAACTTCAGGAATCATATAATTTGTTTTTCTAAGAACAAATATAGTTGCTAAATATCATTTTTCATTTAGAGTTGGTTCTTTAAAAGAATTAAGACATTTAAATTAGAAAGCAACTATATTAATAATTTGTAAAAAATTAAAAATGGATTGCTTTTTTAGGCTATTGAAATTAAAACAAATTTGTAAATTACATTATTAAATAAATTTAGAGTTTATGTTATACGGAGGAACCGAAGCAAATCAAAAATTAGTATTAGGGCACCCATCAGGATTGTTTGTATTGTTTTTTACAGAAATGTGGGAGCGCTTTTCGTTTTATGGTATGCGAATATTGTTATTTAATTTTTTAACAATGGCCGTTTTACAAAATGAAACTACTCTTTTTCCGGGTTGGGGTTGGTCATCTGAAAATGCAGGAGCTTTAGTGGGTACTTATGCAAGTTTATTGTATTTGACGCCTATTTTAGGAGGAGTAATTGCTGATAAATTTACTGGTTATCGTTTAGCCACAGTAATTGGCGCAATAATAATGACTTTAGGTCACGTATCTATGGCTTTTGAAACCGAAGCTTCTTTGTACTTAGGTTTGGCTTTATTGGTTATTGGAACTGGTTTTTTTAAGCCTAATATGACTTCAATAGTTTCGGAAATGTATAAAAACGTACCAGAAAAAAAAGACGGAGCGTATACCATTTTTTATATGGGTGTTAATGCAGGCGCATTTTTTGGTATAATGCTGTGTGGTTATTTAGCTGAAAATTTTGGGTGGTCTTACGGTTTTGGACTAGCGGGTGTTTTTATGTTGTTAGGAACATTTCAGTTTTGGTTTGCAAAACCTTTATTTGGAGATATTGGTGCTAAGCCATTAAAAGGGAATAAGCCAAAAATAGAAGAAGGTGATAAATTAAACCCTTTTACAATTTTAGATAAGGTTTTAATAGCGATTACTTCAATAATTGGAGTGCTTTTTTTATTAAACGATCCAAGTTCTAAAATAGGAGGGGTACACTTGCTACCAGAGAAATTCCCGATATTTTCTTCTGAAATGTCGGGACCTTTACAAATAGTTATAGTAGCATTAGTTTTGTTTTTGATTCTAGTAATTTCTAGAATATTAAGATACACAGCGATTGTACGTGATAGAATGACTGCATTGATAATTTTTGCGTTGTTTACGGTGTTTTTTTGGATGGCTTTTGAACAAGCAGCAAGTTCATTAGTATTATTTGCACGTGACTATACAAACAGAACTTTAGTAGGTAGTTCTGCAACAATTTATAGAATTGTAGATACAATTTTGACTATTGTTCCTTTAGGAATTTTAACTTGGGTAATGATAAAGTTGAAAAAAAATACAGGAAGTGTAATATTGAAATCAAATATAATTCAAATTATTATTTTTATATTACTGTGGTCATTAGCAATTTCAAAATTATATATTGATTTTACTAAAACAGCTCTTGATGTTACAGTTTCATGGTTTGGTACTTTAAATTCTTTTTTTATTATTGTTTTTGCATCTTATTTTTCAAAATGGTGGGAGAGTAAGTATAACCCTAGTTCGGCATTTAAATATGCTTTTGGTTTAATTTTATTAGGTGTTGGTTTTGGTTTTTTAGCCTTTGGATCTTTATCGATACCCCAAGGAGCACAAACAGCATCTATTAGTATGTTTTGGTTAATTATGGCATACTTGTTCCATACCTTAGGTGAACTTTGTCTATCGCCAGTTGGGCTTTCTCAAGTTAGTAAATTGGTTCCAGCTCGTATGATTGGTTTTATGTTTGGAATGTGGTATTTAGCAATTGCAATAGGGAACAAATTAGCAGGTTCATTAGGGGGTATGATAGAGAAAGTAACAGCAGAGTATGATATGACAACTTTTTTCTCAATTTTCACAATTATTCTTATAGGTTCAGGTATTTTAGTAGCTTTGTTGAATCCAGTATTAAAAAAATTAATGCATGGCATTAAGTAAAATTGTATTTTAGGTACAATTATTGATTGCTAATGTTTTATAAATATATATTCCCTATGAAAAATATACTATTACTAGTAATCTCATTGTTTTCTATCTCGGTTAGTGCTCAGCAAATTAAGTGGATGAGCATGGGAGAAGCTTTAAAGGCACAAGAAAAAAAGCCCAAGAAAATTTTTGTAGATGTTTATACAGATTGGTGTGGACCATGTAAGTTGTTAGATAAAAAAACATTTAAAAATAAGGATGTTGTGGAATTTGTGAACGATAATTACTACGCTGTAAAATTTAATGCAGAAGGTAATGATGAGTTTGATTATCAGGGGAATACATATAGTAATCCTAATTATAAGCCTGGTAAAAAAGGAAGGAATAGTCAACATATATTTGCTAGTTCTTTAAAAATTACTGCTTATCCAACAATGGCATTTTTTGATGAAGAAGGGAGTTTTATTTTTCCAATACCAGGATATCATACTCCTCAACAATTAGAGATTTATTTAAAAATGATCCATTCAGATGATTACAAATCAATAACAACTCAAAAAGCATTTAATGAATATGAAAACGAGTTTCAAGGAACTTTTATAAACTAGTAACTAGTTGAGATAAGTTTAAAGCTCCGCTTTCAGAAACTATATAAAAAGCCATTTGCTCACTAGAGCAAGTGGCTTTCCATTTTTTTAATAAGTAGTTGTAGTTATTAGCACTTGCAATAATAACTTTAGGCTCTTGCTCTATAATTAAGCGTTCAATATTTATTTTAGGAGACTCGTCTAAAATAATAATAGCTCCTTTTTTAATATTTGAAATTCCGATATTGGTATTAACCCTGTAAATAGAATGTTCATTATAGCTATAAATGTTTTGTAATAAAAACTCTTCATAATTGTTATAATGTAAACTATTGTTAATTGGTTTTATAAGATAATTAATGTTGTTTTTAGTAAGTTTTTTAGAATGGAAAACACGCAATTTATTAGTAGTTATTTCAGTAATAATAGTATTGTTATAACTGTTTAGTAAACATAATTCATTGTTTTATTTAAGGAAATTTTTTTAAAAAAAATATATTAACGAAGAAAGTGTAATAATAAGAAAGCCATATTGAATAATTTTTTTAGAACTAGAAGTTAAGAAAAGTAATATTCCAAAAAAGTAACAAATTATAAGGGTTATTTTATTAATATATAATTCCGTAAAAATAAAATTATCAAAACTGGCTATCCAATTAATGTGATCAATAATTA
>CAZJGP010000233.1:0-7486 GCA_964545595.1 uncultured Flavobacteriaceae bacterium
ATATACTAAAACTCAAACTAACCAAACAACAAGTAACTTTAAATGATAAATACTTTCTGTTCATAAAACAGATAGGCTATTCTGATTTAATGAAAAAAAGATTTATAGATACCGTTGTTATTTCTGATATTCATTTAGGAACTTACGGCTGTCATGCTAAAGAATTAAACCAATATTTAAAATCTATTCAGCCTAAAACAGTAGTTCTAAATGGAGATATTATTGACATTTGGCAATTCAAAAAAAAATATTGGCCAAAATCGCATATGAAAATCATTAAACATATTATGCGTTGGATCTCTAAAGGCACAAAAGTATATTACGTTACCGGTAATCATAATGAAATGCTTAAAAAATTTACAGGTTTTAAACTAGGTTCTTTTGAAATTGTAGACAAAATTTTATTAACTATCGATGGTAAAAAAGCATGGTGTTTTCATGGCGATATTTTTGATGTTACCATGCAACATTCTAAATGGCTAGCAAAACTTGGTGCTGTTGGTTACGATACTTTAACACTTATTAATAGAGGTATTAATTTACTACTTACTAGTTTTAAAAGAGAACCTATTTCTATATCAAAAAAAATAAAAAACAGTGTAAAATCTGCTGTTAAATTTATTAATGATTTTGAAAAAATTGCAACAGAAATTGCCATAGACAACAACTACGATTACGTTATTTGTGGTCACATTCATCAGCCTGAAATAAAGAAAACAACTACTAAAAAAGGAACTGTTACTTATTTAAATTCTGGAGATTGGATTGAAAACCTTACTGCCTTAGAATATAATAATGGTTCTTGGAGCTTATATGAATATCAAAAAGACTCTTCTTTAAAGAAAACAAAAAATTTAGAAGAAGACGTTTTAGAAAAAATACCTGAAACCAAAGAATTATTCGAAAATTTATTACTAGAATTTCATTCTCTTCCATCAAACAAATAGTAATTTTACTTTATGAAAGTTTTATATGCTATCCAAGGAACTGGAAATGGTCACTTAAGCCGTGCTCGTGATATTATACCTATATTAAAAACAAAAAATATTGATCTTGATATTTTAATAAGCGGAAACCAAGCCGATGTAGATTTACCACATACTATAAAATATAAATTTCATGGCTTAAGTTTTATTTTCGGAAAAAAAGGAGGTGTAGACTTATGGAAAACTTATACTAGCTCTAATTTAACAGAACTACGCAACGATATTAAAAAACTACCCATTAGTAACTACCATTTAATTATTAATGACTTTGAACCTGTTTCTGCTTGGGCTGCAAAAAGAAAAAATGTGCCTTGTGTAAGTTTTAGCCATCAAGCAGCAGTTCTTTCTAAAAATGCTCCTAAACCAACAAAACCAAATTTCATAGGTGCTCAAATTTTAAAACGTTATGCTCCTACCGAAAAACAATTTGGACTACATTTTAAAGCTTATAATTCTGAAGTTTTTACACCTATAATTAGAAAAGAAATTCGTGAAGCAAAAACAGAAAACTTAAACCACTACACTGTTTATTTACCAGCTTACGATGATGATCGTATTTTATCTATACTATCATTAATACCAAATGCACAATGGCAAGTATTTTCAAAACATAACAAAGAAAAAAGAATTAATGGCAACGTGACTATACAAGCTATTAACAACGATGCTTTTATAAAGAGCTTACTTACATGCAAAGGTCTTTTTTGTGGCGGTGGGTTTGAGGCTCCTGCCGAAGCCTTATTCTTGAAAAAGAAATTAATGGTAATACCCATGAAAGGGCAATATGAACAACAATGTAATGCCGCTGCGTTAAAACAAATGGGAGTGCCTGTTATACCTGAATTGAAGAAAAAACATCTTTCTAAAATAAAAAAATGGGTTACTAACAATGAACGAGTAAACGTTAATTTCCCTAACCAAACCGAAGACATTATCGATCAAATTTTAGCTTATGCTAAAAGCAAGTAATTGTTTGTTTTAAACTAAATAACAAAGCCTTTATTACTCTATATTCTGTAAAGAAAAAGTGTATAAAAATGACTATTTTCGCAACTTAAATTAAAAGCCATTACCCATGAGCACAAAGTTCGCTGAATATAAAGGACTTGACTTACCAAAATTAGCTACTGAAGTATTAGATTTTTGGAAGTCGGAACGTATTTTCGAAAAAAGTATGGAAACTCGCGAAGGCAAAGAGCCTTTCGTGTTTTTTGAAGGACCTCCTTCAGCAAACGGATTACCAGGAATTCACCATGTAATGGCACGTGCAATTAAAGATATTTTTTGCCGCTACAAAACACAAAAAGGATTTCAAGTAAAGCGTAAAGCTGGTTGGGATACGCATGGTCTACCAGTAGAACTTGGTGTAGAAAAACAACTTGGTATTACTAAAGAAGATATTGGAACTAAAATATCTGTAGAAGAATACAACCAAGCTTGCCGTGATGCGGTAATGAAGTATACAGATGTTTGGAATGACTTAACTGAAAAAATTGGTTACTGGGTAGATATGGAAGATCCATACGTTACCTACAAACCAAAATACATGGAGTCTGTTTGGTGGCTTTTAGCTCAAATGTATAAAAAAGGGCTTATTTACAAAGGATATACAATTCAACCTTATTCTCCTAAAGCAGGTACCGGTTTAAGTTCTCATGAGCTTAATCAACCCGGAACTTATCAAGATGTTACCGATACTACAATTGTAGCACAATTTAAAGCTATCGAGAGTACATTACCTGAATTTTTACAAGGTTTCGGAGAAATATTATTTTTAGCATGGACCACTACTCCTTGGACACTACCAAGTAATACTGCTTTAACTGTTGGCCCTAAAATAGAATATGTTTTAGTGGAAACTCTTAATCAATATACTTTTGAACCTACTAAAGTTATTTTAGCTAAAAACTTAGTTGGAAAACAATTTGCTGGCAAAAAATTCAATGCTGTAGAAACCAACGAAGAGGTTATTGCTTACCAAAAAGGAGACAAAAAAATACCATATAGAATTATCACATCATTTGTAGGTAAAGATTTAGTTGGTATTAAATATGAGCAATTATTAAATTATGCTCAACCAAATGACAATCCTGAAAATGCATTCCGTGTAATCTCTGGAGATTTTGTTACTACAGAAGATGGTACTGGTATTGTACATACTGCCCCAACATTTGGAGCAGATGATGCTTTAGTTGCTAAACAAGCTAAACCAGAAGTTCCACCAATGTTGGTTAAAGATGCTAATGATAATTTAGTGCCTTTAGTAGATTTACAAGGTAAATTTACAAGCCATATGGGTGAGTTTGCTGGTAAGTATGTAAAAAACGATTACTACAATGAAGGAGAAGCTCCTGAGCGCTCTGTTGATGTAGAAATTGCTATTAAACTTAAAGAAGAAAACAAAGCTTTTAAAGTAGAAAAATACGTGCACAGTTACCCTAACTGCTGGCGTACTGATAAGCCTATTTTATATTACCCATTAGATTCTTGGTTTATTAAAGTTACTGATATTAAAGATCGTATGCATGATCTTAACTTAGGTATTAACTGGAAACCAAAATCTACCGGAGAAGGTCGTTTTGGTAATTGGTTAGCCAATGCCAATGACTGGAATTTATCGCGTTCTCGTTACTGGGGTATTCCTTTACCAATTTGGAGAACCGAAGATAAAACCGAAGAAATAATAATAGAATCTGTTGCTGAGCTTAAAACAGAAATGCAAAAAGCAATTACAGCAGGTGTTATGGATAAAGATATTTTTGAAGATTTTGTTGCTGGCGATATGTCTGAAGAAAATTATGCAAAAATAGATTTACACAAAAATATAGTTGATAATATTACATTAGTTTCTCCTTCAGGGAAACCAATGCAGCGTGAAAGTGATTTAATTGATGTTTGGTTTGACTCTGGTTCAATGCCAGTGGCACAATGGCACTACCCTTTTGAAAACAAAGAAAAAGTAGAAGCTGGTGCTCGTAAAGCTGATTTTATTGCTGAGGGTGTAGATCAAACTCGTGGGTGGTTTTATACATTACACGCAATTTCAACAATGATTTTTGATGATGTTGCCTATAAAAATGTTGTTTCTAACGGATTAGTATTAGATAAAAATGGGCAAAAAATGTCTAAGCGTTTAGGTAATGCTGTAGATGCTTTTGAAACTATTGATACTTACGGCCCTGATGCCACACGTTGGTACATGATTAGTAATGCTAACCCTTGGGATAATTTAAAATTCGATTTAGAAGGTATTGCTGAAGTTCGAAGAAAATTCTTTGGAACACTTTATAACACTTATTCTTTCTTTGCGCTTTACGCTAATATTGATAACTTTAGCTATAGTGAAGTTGATGTTCCTTTAAATGAAAGACCTGAAATTGACCAGTGGATTTTAAGTGAATTAAATACATTAATTCAAAAAGTTGATGAATATTACAACACTTATGAGCCTACTAGAGCTACTAGAGCTATTTCTGACTTTGTACAAGAAAATTTAAGTAACTGGTATGTTCGTTTATGTCGTCGTAGATTCTGGAAAGGTGAATATGCACAAGATAAAATTTCTGCATACCAAACTTTATATACTTGTTTAGAAACAGTAACTAAATTAAGTGCTCCTGTTGCTCCATTTTTTATGGATCGTTTATATAAAGATTTAATTGCTTGTACTGGAAAAGAAAACTTTGAAAGTGTACACTTATCAAACTTCCCTACTTATGATGCATCTTTAATTAACGCTTCGTTAGAGCAACGAATGGGTAAAGCGCAAACAGTATCTTCATTAGTTCTTTCTTTACGTCAGAAAGAAAAAATAAAAGTACGTCAACCTTTACAGCGTATCATGATTCCGGTATTAAATGACACCGAAAAAACTGAAATTGAAGCAGTTGCTAATTTAATAAAAAGCGAAGTTAACGTTAAAGAAATTGAACTTTTAGATGATGCTTCAGGTATTTTAGTTAAAAAGATTAAGCCTAACTTTAAAGCTCTTGGTCCACGCTTTGGTAAAGACATGAAACTTATTGCTAATGAAATTCAAAAGTTTGAACAAGAGCAAATAATTGAATTAGAACAAAAAGGAATTTTCGATTTAGAAATTAACGGGAAAATTATTACATTGCAAATGAGCGATGTAGAAATTACATCTCAAGATATTGAAGGTTGGTTAGTGGCAAATGCTAATGGTTTAACTGTTGCATTAGATGTTACTATTAGTGAAGAGTTACGAAAAGAAGGTATTTCAAGAGAACTTGTTAACCGTATTCAAAATTTACGTAAGGACCAAGGTTTTGAAGTTGTCGACAAAATAGAGGTTACTTTTGAAGAAAATTCTGTAATTCAAGAAGCTATTAAAGTTAACGAAGCATATATTAAAGCGGAAACATTAACTAATACTATCAATTTTAATAATTCATTAACTAATGGAACTGAAATTGAATTTGATGATATCAAAACCAAGATCAGTATAAAAAAAGTATAGTTTATGTCAAACGAACAAGACCATAAAATAAGATTTTCTGACGATCATTTAGCTGAATTTAAAGAAATTATATTAGCCAAAATAGAACAAGCTAATAAGGATTTAACAATGCTTAAGAGCGCCTATATTAATGACGGAGATAATGGTACTAATGATACCTCTCCTCAATTTAAATCTTTTGATGAAGGTAGTGCTACAATGTCTAAAGAGGCTAATGCTCAACTTGCTATTCGTCAAGAAAAATTTGTTCGCGATTTAAAAAACGGTCTTGCTCGTATAGAGAATAAAACTTATGGTATTTGTCGTGTTACAGGAGAATTAATAAATCCGGAACGATTAAAATTAGTACCGCATGCTACGTTAAGCATAAAAGCTAAAAACATGCAGAAAAAATAAATAACACTTTGGTTATTTTACAAGCGCCTCCTTTAATTGGAGGCGTTTTTTTTTATATTTGAAAACTAGTATTTTAATTTATGACTTTAAAAAAATCAATATTGCTTATTATTGCTGTTTTGACAATTGATCAATTTTCAAAAATATATATAAAAACACATTTTGCTCTAGGAGATTCTTATGAGGTTTTTAAATGGTTTAAAATTTACTTTGTTGAAAACGAAGGAATGGCCTGGGGTAAAAAAATACCTGGGCAATATGGTAAATTATACTTAAGCCTCTTTCGTATAGTTGCTATTGGTGGTATTGGTTATTGGCTATGGGATAGTATTCGTAAAAAACTTCCTAGTTTATTAATATTATGTATTTCTTTAATATTTGCAGGAGCACTAGGTAACATTTTAGATTCTATATTTTATGGCGTTTTCTTTGACCATAGTTTTAGGCAAGTAGCTAACTTTTTACCAGAATCTGGAGGGTATGCTGGTGTATTTTACGGAAAGGTAGTAGACATGCTTTATTTCCCTTTATATCAAGGGGTGCTTCCTGATTGGATACCTTTTATGGGTGGTAAATACTTTACTTTCTTTGAACCTGTGTTTAATATTGCCGATTCTGCAATTTGTATTGCTGTAATGTTATTAATAGCTTTTAACAAAACGGTATTCCCTAAAGAAAATAACTAAACCATTTTCTTTATAAGTTTAAGATAAAACAAAAAAGCCTCTGTTATAACAGAGGCTTTTTTGTTTTATAATTGATGTTAAATTATTCTATTTAACAGCTTAATAATTTAGTAAGTACATCCACAATTACTTTTACGTTTAAAGAAGTCTATACCAACTGTAATTAAGTGAGATCCTAAGTTATTTGTTAACTGTAGTGATTCATTCAAGTTTAACTGGTAAGAGTATGCAAAATAAAAGTTAGACTTTGCTAAACCTATAGACGGAGATATATTAACAGGCGTAAAATCTTGATCAATTAAACCTCTAAATGTAAGACCTCCCCAAAAGTAATCTTCTTTATAAAATTTTCTAACTCTAAAGTTAACATCTATTGTTGAACGTGGGTCCGATGCAAAGTTTGTATATAATAAAGATGGCTCGTATTCTAAATCTTTAAAAAGATTTTTAAATACAAATCCTGTAAAAGCATAGTAACTTGTAATTGATGGTGGTTCGGCAAGACCATCAAATTCGTCAATTGTTTTTTCTAAAATATTAATAGCATTTAAACTAATAAAGAACGAACCAATTCTATACAAAGCACTTAAATCAAAATTATGATTTGTTGCTACAATGTCTCCATCAACCGCAGCAATAACCCTATTGAATTCTGAAGAATCAATTTCAAACTGATTAAACTTATAACTAATACCAAAAGATAAGTATTGTCTATGATTATATTCTGACAAGGTTAAATGGTGTGCAAAAGATGCTTGAACTCCTTTTTGAGAAGTAAATCCATTACTATCATTAAACAAAACTAACCCTACACCAGTACGGTCTGCTATACGACCATCAATTGATAACGATTGTGTACTTGGTGCATCATCAATACCTACCCATTGTTGAAAACCTGTCCCTCTTGCTTGCCATGCATCTCCAATACCAGCAAATGC
>CAZJGP010000234.1:0-6666 GCA_964545595.1 uncultured Flavobacteriaceae bacterium
AAGCTTAGCTAATTCATCCATTGTATTACCATCTCCCAAATGACTATCACCTGGATTCCCTGAGCGAGACCAAGGATTGTTGGTGTTATAGATTAATGGAATATCATTTAAACTAATATCTGAATTATCAGTATTTACAGCTGTTACAATTATTTCCCAATTTTCATTGTTAATTATTGTTCCTTTTGTATTAGTAAACCTTCTACTCCAGTAAGTATTTAGTCCATCTAAAACCATATCTTTTAATTCATCAAAACTTTTAGTTCTTTGTTTTAATATTGGTTTTGTTGTATTTATTGCATTTTTAGGGATTTTATCCCAAGGACAAATAGTTTTAGGGGATACCCCGTCTTTAATACTTCCCATTGTATCATAACAATCAATACCATAAGCACCTCCATCAGTTAAATTTACTCTAATATTAACATCAATACGCTTAGATAGTTTGTCAATTTTTATATCAATCCATTTCACTTCATTATAAGATGCTTTAAAGTCAACAGTTTCAAATTCTATCTCATCATCTAGCATACTTTAGAAAGTAAATTTAGGTTTGTAGCTTCGGTTAGCATTTTGGTATCTAAGATGCCATCTTGGTTAAATCCATCCCAATACCAATCGTGGGACAGTCAAAACATTTTAGGATTCTAGTATTTCCTTGACTTAAAATACTTTGCATCATATGAATTTCAATATTTTTCATCATCATATCAGAAAATGCCCATTCTTCAAAATCAGAAGAAGATTGTGCATCCATAATAATGTTTATCCCTTTTTGCCTAATTTTGCCAGAAGGTTGATAGGAAGAATTAGAACCTTGAATTATGCCCCAATCAAAATATTTTATATTGTAATATTTATTGTCGATATATAATTTTAGCTTGTATAGCCATATTATGTTTAAGTTTTTACTTAGTAGCTAAGTTATTGATAAAATATACACTTATAATATTTCGCTTGTAAGAATTTTCTTTTTTTAAGTAATGTTTTGTAACAGAAAACTAGATGTAGGCTAATTGTCGTATGATTTTACGTAGTAATAGTTTTTGTCAATTGATTGTTTTATAATTAGTATTTTTTGATTGTATTCTAGTTTTTCTCCATCTAAAGATTTTACATAAACCGACATTGGAACTCCTTCAGCAAGAACTTCTGCTGAACCCATTTTACCTTCCGAAATGGTTGAAAATAAGGTTCCAGTACGACCTGTAATATCAATTGGAGCATCACCATCTTGATTTAAGTTTTTGAAAAAACCTTTAAAAGGAGTAGTGAAAATCTTAGTTAAAATTAATGATGGTATGATACCCGCTAAAAATAAAATATAACCGAATGAATTATTATACGAACCAGTAATACTTGTAGACAGTACAGTACAAATCCACCAGATAAATATCCAACAAGTAAAAGTGAACATAAATGGAAGTCCAACAAAATTGAAGAAGATAAGTACAATTTGCCACCATTTTAAAGGCTTTTTCCTGTCTTTAACGACATCTTCTTTGTTTAATTCTGCATTAGCAACATCAGCAAAATCTACATTTCCTGCTTCAATACTAGTATCGCTGTCAATATCAATATCTACGTCCGCATCAACATCTACATCCACGTCAAAATCTAGATCAAAATCTAGACCAGATATCATGGTAAACAACCAATACAAGATTAATAAAATAACCAGTATTGTCAAGGGGATATTTACAGGGGATAATGCAATGTTTAAAACTTCGTTCACGGTTATTAATGTATTTAGTTAGTATAATTTAATCTCCACCACATGATGAGCAGCTAGAGCATGACGAACAAGAACTACAGCTAGAAACACTATCTGAATCTGAGCTCCAATCTCCAAAATCGAACCAACTTGATGATTCGTTATCAGAAGTTCCTTCTGCTTCGTTAATACAAGTAGGATCTGGACTCAATATTTCTGATACTAGACTTTCTGAATTGGACTCACTATCAAAAATAGCATTGTCAGTACTAATTTCTTCGGCATATCCTAAGTCTTCTCCATTTTCATTTTCAAAATGAGAATGATGAATTACAGTATTGTGGTTATGCATAATATCGGCCCACATAAAACTATAGAAAAAATAATTATCAAAACCATAGTACCCGCCATAAGCACCCCCTCGATGAGTGTTTGGTGTAAATTCCTTTATAGAATTAATTTTGGTAGAAGGAATAATATATTTTGTTTTTACAAATATTTCGATATCATCAACAGCCATCTGTCGTTTAATCTCAAACTTTATTTGTTCCAAATAGTTTTCAAAGTCATCGTGTTTCTTTTGTTTAAATGAATCGAAGGTATTTTGATCTTTAACTACGTTTTCTATTTCTTGTTTTGGATCCTCAGTAGTAAATTGATTTAAAAGACCAGAAACAGTTATTACAATAGGGTAAACTCCAATTTCATGATTTCTATTGATTGCTATTTCAAAAAGGTATTTGAAGTTTCCGTCATTATGCTCAAGAACCATATTTAGGGTAGAGAAGTGGATGGACATAGCATCATTTACTTCAATTTCATATTTATCTAAAGCTAATTTTAAATCATTTTCTTTACCTTCTTTATCATGATAAAAATCAATATCATCATGAGATAATTTAATAATATTTGTTACACCTAAACTTCTAAAACTGGCATTAATTTGTTGTAAAATGGATACAGCAGTAAACGTTTCTTGCTCTTCTTTGTCAGAAACCGCTCCTAAGGTTAAACTATGTAGGAACTTTTTAAATGCTTTAGTAGGCTTTGTGCGATTTATTTTTGTTAATTCTGATGGGTCAATAGTAATAGTTCCTTCGAAATACATTAGAGTTAAGTTTTAGTTATAGCATGAGCCGCAATTGGCAGTTTCGGTTTCCCATTCTTTGTGAGCAATGTTGCCCCAAATTTTAATATTTGGTTTTCCGTATTGCTGAATATACAATTTAATAGTGTCCAGAAACAGTTGCTTATTTTCTTTTTTTCCAGGAGTATGATGAATAAAACGATGGTAATGTTTATTGCAAAACCTCTCATAGAATCTAGTAAATAAAATAAATTCGTGCCAAGCTAAATCTACAATATAGGATGGACTTAATTTGTTATTTGAAAAATGAATTAAATCTAAAAAACGAATTAATTCAGTTAGTAATTCGTTAAAAGTAACATCATATGTTTTGCAGATATTTGCTAGTTTATCTTCCAGAACAGGAATGTTATTTTTTATTTCATCGACTTTATTCAAAAGGTATCAATTGTTTTATTAGCAATCTGGATTTGTGTAAATAAGAAAATGTGTTTTTTAAATAATTTATAATAAACTATTATTGAATAACACATTTTCTATTTTATACTAAAATTAGTTTTAGGATCTATGCATTGCCATCCATTCCTAATTTTTCCTTCAACTTAGCTAAACTGTCTTCAGCAGAAGTATCTTCCATATCAATAGCTTTGTCAATTTCATCATCAATTGATTTAGATGAATTAGCTATATCTCCATAAGCTTCAGCAAGAGCTTCTTCCTGGTTAACTTTGTCCTTCATTCTTTCCAGCATAGATACTGTACTTGAACTGTCAATTTCAGCCATTTGTTTGTTTAAGTTTTTAGTTGCTTTAGAAACTTTAACTCTGGCTTTTAATGTTTTTAATTCGTTCTCATATTTGCTAATATTCTTTTTGATCTCTTGAACATTTTTGTCCAATTGACTAACGTTAGCATCGAATCTTACAGATTCTTCTTTGCTTCTGGCAGCATGTTTTGAGTTATCTTCTTTTTTAGTAAGCGCCTCTTTCGCTAACCTATCTGCTTCTTCAGGTTTAATAGAACCTTTTTGAGCTTTCTTTAATATTAACATTGCTTTTTGTTCGTAATCTAACGCTTTAGCAGTGTATTCTTCTGTTTCGTTTTTAGATCTAATAGCCATAGCCTTAACTTGTGCAAGAGCTTCTAAACTTTTAGATAAATCAGATTTCATGTCACGTATACCTTGTTCTGTCATCTTGATTGGGTCTTCTATTTTATCAAGTGCAGAGTTAGCTTCAGCGGATCCTATAGTAAATAATCTTTTTAAGAAATTCATTTTTTTAGTTTTTTGAAAAATTAATAATTTGTTCTGAATACTCACTTAGTAATAATCCAAGTGAATTTAAACTAGCTTCTAGTTCGTTAAGATCTAGGTTTTCAATTTGCAATGTGTCTCTAAAAATGACTTTAGTACCTGTTTCATCTAAAACAAAAGCTCCATGTACAATATCTCTGTTTTTTTGTAACAAATTCATGTATACTTCTTCACTATTGTGTTTTAAATCGCAAATATGTTGTTCAATAATTAAAATTGGCGAAGCAATGCCCAATATTAAATTTTTGATACCCTCGCTCTCTCTACTAATCATTATGATATTGTCATTTTGATCTTCATGTGCAATGCTAAAATTTAATTGCAATAAATAATCTTTTACCAATTGAAAGTGTTGATTCATAACTGTTCTTTTTGTTCTAATTTTTTTTATTAAAAATGAATTCTATACAGGGTAATCAATATTACAAAAGTCATTTCTAAATTTTAACTTAATAAGTTAATTTTTTAAATAAATTTATTTTTAATCATACCTGCTATTTTAATTAGTATTAATGATTATATTAGCTAATATTATTAGTGTAAAGATACGCGTAATTTTTAGTTTTGCAAATATAATTAGCAATAAAATGTCTTTTTTTGGAAAAAATATAAAAAAAATTAGAAGTGTTAAAAGTCATAGTCAGCAATCTTTTGCTGATTTATTTGATCTTAAGCGCGGTACTTTAGGTGCTTATGAAGAAGGCAGGAGTGAACCAAAGATTGAAACCATAATAAAAATAGCTAATTATTTTAGCATTTCTATTGATCGATTACTTACTAATGAATTAACGGTAAATGAGCTTTTACAATTCAAAAGTGATGTAGTGACCAATGTTGAGGCTGTAAAAAAAGAGATATTTGCAACAGTTCCATGTATCACTGATGATAATTATGCTGATTATATTCAATTATATAATAAGAAGAAATTTATTAATCAAATGCCGATATTGAGTTTACCACTTAATATACAAAAAGATTTTAGGGCTTTCACTGTTGGGAATTTGGAAATGACTATCCACGATAAAGGTTTTTACCCAAAAGATATAGTTGTAGGGGAAAAGGTCCCTATTCCTGTTATTGAAAATTTGAACAATGGTACTTTAGTTTTTGTTTTAATAAAAGATAAAATGCTATTTAGAAGACTATATATTGCTAATAATCATTTAATTTTTAGAGCAGATCATAGAAGTATTGATGATGAAATTTTAGAATTATCTGAAATTAAAGAATTATGGAGAGTGCGTTATGCTTTTTTTAAGCGTATTCCAGAATTGTCTGATGGTATTGAAGAAAAATTGATTGCTATTGAAAATAAATTAAATACTATTAAAAATAGTATTTAATTTAGATTTGTTGCGTTAAGTTCTTGAGTACAGCTTCATTTTTTGTAATTAGGCATAACGGTCTTGTGTATGAAACGTAGCGTGTAAAAAAGACACTAACTTTTCGGATTAACACAGAGTCGAATTTTTATATTTTGTTTTTAATTTCTCTCTTTTTAAAAGCCAAATTAAAAATTTGGCGGACTTTTTAAATATACACAAACCTTTCGGTTTAGCACTTATTAGCTATGTTTTATACACCGTGTTGTAGCACGTTTTTATTATTCAATCTGTTTTATAAATTCAGTTATCTTTAGTTCGTTATTTTCTCCTGTAATTGTATGTGTGTTACAGATATATTCCATTCCTAAATATCTTGCAGTTTCCGAAAATGGAAGCCAAAAATTTTCTCCGAGGTTTTCTCCCACTGAGCAACTTATTACAGCCATTTTTTTTCCACGTAATTTTCTCCCAAGTTCTTTTTCAATTGTTAGCAAATCTGTAAATCGGTCGAAAAATACTTTCATTATTCCACTCATTGAATACCAATAAATTGGCGTAACGAAAATCAGAGTTTCATATTTTTCTACAATTTTGTTCATTAAATTCAGATAGTCATCATTCCGATTTCTGTGTTCGTAGTCAAAATAGCTAAATTTATAATCATTAAGATTTATTAAATCCCATTCAGATTTTTCAATCAGTTCTTTTGTTAGGTTCGTAGCGTCACCGTCATTTCTCGAACTCCCAACAATTACTACTTTTTTCATTAACAATTCTATTTTCTTAAATGTGCTACAACTATTTAATATATGCACTAACAAATATACTAAGTGTATAAATTTAATAGAAGTAATTGAGAATGAATTACTTGTTTTTACCATAGTTTTTTTGTGAAATATTTTTTATTTCTATGAAGTTTTGTAACACATCCATTTTTTCATTGTCCAAGTAATAACAAAAAAACAATTTTATGTTTAATTTATTTAATAAGAAAAAAACAATGGGAAAATTAGAAGGAAAAGTAGCAGTTATAACTGGAGGTACTAGTGGTATTGGTTTAGCATCAGCACAAGAATTTATTAACAACGGAGCAAAAGTAGTTCTTTTTGGTAGAGGTCAAGAAGCTTTAGATGCAGCTGTTAAGCAATTAGGATCTAATAGTTATGGAGTTAAGGGAGATATTACTAATCAAGGGGATTTGGATACATTGTTTTCAGAAACTAAA
>CAZJGP010000235.1:0-24935 GCA_964545595.1 uncultured Flavobacteriaceae bacterium
CTTCTATATTAGATTCTGGTATTGGAATACTATTATTATCAGGTTCTGGTATACCCCATTTATTAATAATTAATTTTGTTTGATCAGTAAGCAAAAAATGACTTAAAGAATTATCTTCAAAATTACTTTTTGAAATTACTACGTGTTTATCTTTACCTTGTAATATGTGCAAAATAAACTCAGTATCTACCTCTACTTGCGCTTCAATTGGCAAAAAAATATGATAATAATTATACTGCCAAACATCTAATTGCAATAATTTATTAGCTATCTCTATACTTTTTCCTTCTACTTGTTCTAAAGTGAAGCTTTTACGTAAACTTTTGTATTTTTTCCTAAGTTCTGTTTTAGTCATTAGTTTTTATTTACCTATTCTAAACAACGCATCACCCTGATAAACAATTGACGCCTCATTAGTATTCATAATATAACCACTAGTTTTCGCTTTGACCTCGTGTTGCATTTCCCCGTAAGGGTCCGTAATAAATGCAATTACAGTATCTTTATTTACATACTCGCCATAGGTTATTTTCAAGTGCAACAAACCACTATACTTAGCTCTTAACCAAGAACTTTTTTTTATAAGTACTGACTCTTTATTTGGATTATCAACTTCAAAATCATTTGATAACATTCCCAAATGTTTTAACACTCTTATGCTTCCGTTTACACCTTCTTCTGCTATTTGTTTATCATTAACTTCAGATTTACCACCTTCAAACAACAAGATATTTTTACCTCGCTTAGTACATGCCGAACGATATGTTTTATCAATATTTTTTGATAATAATATAAATGGCGCATTAAACACTTTTGCTAACTCCATGTTTTCAGAATCTTCTTTGGCAACACGTATTTGTGGCGCATTAAAACGACTTGCCCCTCCGGTATGAAAATCTATACACAAATCTACCTGTGGTAAAATTTCTTTAGTAAACTGATACGCAAAACGACTTGCCAACGAACCGTTTTTATTACCCGGAAAAACACGATTCAAATCTCGTCCATCAGGAAAACTTCGTTCCATAGATAAAAAACCAAAAACATTTAATACCGGAATACAAATTATAGTTCCTGTCTCTGGTTTATTAATTTTTTTATGAATTATCTGTCGCACAATTTCGACTCCAGTAACCTCATCTCCATGAATACCTGCTGTAAACAAAACAACTGGACCTGGTTTGTTAGAGCGTTTTACAATTACTGGTATTTCTACATTCGTAGAAGTATACAGTTTAGCTATGTTCATATTGACTGTTTTACTTTCTCCTAAACCAATATCAACACCTAAAATTGACAATATATCTTTACTCATATTTACATACTTTTCTCTACAAAACGAATAATCGATTTTGCTATATCTTTTTTTGTAACCAACTCTATACCCTCTAAACCCGGAGATGAATTAACTTCTAAAACTAAAGGCCCTCGATCACTTTGTAACATATCGATTCCTGCAATTTTTAAACCTAATGTTTTAGCTGCTTGTAGCGCTACTTTTTTCTCTTCATCTGAAAGAATTGCAACTTTAGCACTGCCTCCTCTATGTAAATTAGATCTAAATTCGCCCTCTTTACCTTGTCTCTGTATTGCTCCTACAATTTCATTATCTACCACAAAAACTCGAATATCGCTGCCCTTACTTTCTTTTATGAATTCTTGTAACATAACTGGTTGATTCATTCCTTTAAACGCATCAATCATTGATTCTGCTGCATTTTTGGTCTCTGCTAAAACAACTCCCATTCCTTGTGTTCCTTCTATTAGTTTTAAAACAACAGGCGCTCCTCCTAAATAGTCTATAGAAGTTTCTGCTAATTGAAATTGGCTAGGAAAAATTGTTTTCGGAAAATCTATATTAGCCAAAGTTAACTTTTGCAAACTTTGCAATTTATCTCTTGAAACCGTCAACGCTTCGGCACCAAGTGTCGTAAACACGTTCATTGCTTCAAACTGACTAATTAGCACTTTCCCTTTATAAGTTATAGACGAACCTATTCTTGGAATTACAGCATCAATATATTTTAAGGGTTGGTTTTGAAAATAAATTACAGGCTTTCCTTGCTCTAAAACAATGTCACAAAGTAACGGATCAACCACACGAACATTATGCTTGCGCTTAATTGCTGCCTGAACCAAAGAATTTGTACTATACAAATTAGCACTCCTAGATAAAATAACGAGATTCATAGTTTATTTTTAAAAGCTGAAACAATAGTCTCTAAAAAAACAGATATTTTACATGTAAACCTTTTGATAATTCACATTACAATGTAAAGATAATTTTATCTTTGAATTTATATGGAACTTACTCCTTTAGAACTTCAGGTAAAAATACTACCTAATACACCCGGTGTCTATCAATATTTTGATAAAGATGAACGTATTATATACATTGGTAAAGCAAAAGATTTAAAAAAACGAGTTTCTTCTTACTTTAATAAAAACCATGACAGTGCTCGTTTACAAATTATAGTAAAAAAAATAGTTACTATAAAACATATTGTTGTAAACACAGAGTCGGATGCTTTATTATTAGAAAATACATTAATAAAAAAACACCAACCTCGTTACAACATCCTTTTAAAGGACGACAAATCGTACCCTTGGATTTGCATAAAAAAAGAACGTTTTCCTAGAGTTTTTATAACCCGAAGAGTTATAAAAGATGGCTCTGAATATTTTGGGCCATACACTAACAAAAAACAATTAAACACACTTACTAATTTATTTAAAGAACTTTACCCATTACGATCTTGTTCTTATGATTTATCAGAAAACAACATTAACTCGGGTAAATATAAAGTTTGTTTAGAATACCATTTAAAAAATTGCAAAGGCGCTTGTGAAGGTTACGAGACTAACGAAGAATACAATGAGTACATAACTGCTGTTCGAAATATTTTACGAGGAAACTTTAAAGACTCTATTAAAACTTTTACATCTTCAATGAACGCTCATGCTGCCAAAATGGAATTTGAGCAAGCACAACAGTTCAAATTAAAAATTGATGCACTTGGTAGTTATCAAGAAAAATCGACTGTAGTAAGCACAAAAATTAATAATGTTGATGTGTATTCTATTGAAAGTGATGAGACTTATGCTTATGTGAATTTTTTACAAATATCACACGGAGCAGTTGTTCGTTCACATACTACCGAAATCAAGAAAAAATTAAACGAAACGGATGCCGAAATTCTAGAATTATCTATAGTAGAACTTAGACAGCGTTTTAAGTCGCTTTCGCGGGAAATACTTTTACCTTTTCCTGTATCAGTTCCTGAAAACTTAAAAGTTACTATTCCGCAACTTGGAGACAAAAGAAAAGTATTAGACTTATCATTGCGAAACGCTAAGTTTAGTAGGCAAGAACGTTTTAAACAAATAAAAATAATTGATCCTGAAAGACATTCAAAACGTTTATTAGCACAAATTCAAAAAGACTTACGCTTATCGCACTTACCTGTGCACATGGAATGTTTTGATAACTCAAATATTCAAGGAACAAACCCCGTAGCTGCTTGTGTCGTTTTTAAAAATGGAAAACCAAGTAAAAAAGACTATCGAAAATTCAATATTAAAACCGTTGAAGGTCCCGATGATTTTGCTTCTATGGAAGAGGTTGTTTACAGGAGATACAAACGACTTCTTGATGAAAATGAATCCCTACCACAACTTATAATTGTTGATGGTGGTAAAGGCCAACTTTCATCAGGTTTAAAAGCATTAGATGATTTAGGAATAAGAGGAAAAGTTGCCATTGTTGGTATAGCTAAGCGACTAGAAGAAATTTTTTACCCTGGCGACTCTTTTCCTTTATATCTAGACAAAAAATCTGAAAGTCTAAAGGTTATTCAACACATGCGAAATGAAGCCCATAGGTTTGGAATTACCTTTCACAGACAAAAAAGAAGTAAAGCCGCTTTAGAAACTGAATTAGATGAAATTCCTGGAATTGGAGAGAAAACTGTTATCGAACTGTTAAAAACATTCCGTTCAGTAGCAAGAATTAAAGTTGCTAACAAAGAATCTTTAAAAGAAGTTGTAGGTTTGTCTAAAGCTCAAAAAATCATCGATTTTTATTCTAAAAAAAACAAAGATAATTGAAGCAATTCTTATCCATAATATTATTTTTTATTTGCTTGCAATCATTACATGCTCAAACAAATAAAGATACTACTGATGCGAAAGTTGGCTTAGTATTAAGTGGTGGTGGCGCTAAAGGACTCGCTCATATTGGTGCGCTTAAAATTATAGATAGCCTAGGTATCCGATTAGATTATATTGCTGGTTCAAGTATGGGGGCAATTGTGGGTGGCCTTTACGCATCGGGTTACAATGCAAAACAATTAGACTCTCTTTTTCATGAAGTAAATTTTAATGATTTAATTCAAGATAAAATACCAAGATCTTCAAAAACTTTTTACGAAAAAGAATATTCAGAAAAATACGCTTTAACACTCCCTGTTGTTGATAATAAAATTGCGCTCCCTAAAAGTATTTCTAATGGGCAAAATTTCTATAACTTTTATTCAAGTATCACAACACATGTTCACCATATAAATGATTTCTCTAAACTTCCAACTCCTTTCTTTTGCACCGGAACTAATATTGAAACTGGTAAAGGTGTTGTTTTTGACAAAGGTTATTTACCCGATGTTGTTGCTGCAAGTTCTGCTCTACCCACTGTTTATAGTCCTGTAACATACAACAACAAATTAATTACAGATGGTGGTGTTACCGATAACTACCCTATAGAAGAAATTAAAAAAAGAGGAGCCGAAATTGTTATTGGTGTTGATGTTCAAGACACTTTATTAAACAAAACACAATTTAAGTCCGTAACGGATATTATGCTTCAAATAAGCAATTTCAGAACTATTAACGATATGAAAACTAAAGCTCCTTTAACGGATGTTTACATTAAACCCAATATTAAGAGATTTTCAGTTGTTGGTTTTGGTGACGGAAAAGAAATTATCAAAGAAGGAGAAAAAAGCACTCGAAAACAAATTCCTGCTTTAAAAGAGATTTTAAAAAAACAACATTCTAAATCTATTTATAAAAAAGGCGCTAACCCTGAGAAAGAAATAAAAATAGATGATTTACAAATTGAGAATGAATTAAATTATTCCAAAAGATATGCAAAAAGTAAACTACGAATAGACACTCCTTCTTCTGTAACAATTGACAGGCTTACCAAAGGACTAGATAACCTTTATACTACAGGGAATTTTGAAAGAATTAGATACAAAATTCAAAAGAATTCAAACGGAGAAAACATATTATCTATTAATCTTGAAGAAAGTAAAACAACTAGTTTTTTTCGTTTTGCACTACATTACGACGACCTTTACAAATCTGCTGCATTAATAAATTACACACATAAGAATTTATTTACAAAGAATGATGTAATATCTACGGACCTTATTGTTGGAGATGAAATAAGGTATAACCTAGATTATTACATAGATAAAGGTTCTTTTTGGAGTGTTGGTCTAAGACATAATTTATATCAATTTGAAAGAGATTTAGAAATTGGATCATTTGATGCTGATTACCTTGATGTAACTACACAACTTTATATTGAAACGTTACTAAAGCATGCATTTGCTTTTAGAATTGGACTGGAACACAAATATTTACAAATAGCAACCGAAACACTTAACGAAAATGAACTAGGTACTGCCTTTGAAGATGTTAATTATTATAGCATCTATAGCTCTATAAAATACGATAGTTTCAATGACAAGTATTTTCCTAGAAGGGGTGTAAAGTTTAGAGCCGAATTTAGCGGATACCCTGTTTCCTCTTTACCTATTAACGATTTTGAAGAATTTGCTATTGCAAAATCAAAAATATCTTATGCTTTTCCAATTTCTCATAAAGTCTCTGGTTTTGTATCTGCTGAAGGAGGAGTGAGACTTGGAAAATCTACGGGGGTAAATTCTCTTGATTTCTTTTTAGGTGGATACGGCTCTGTAGAAATCAATAACCAAGTTAGTTTTTTAGGATATGATTTTCTTGAAATAACAGGAGATAGTTATGTTAAATCTACTTTTAATTTCGATTATGAGTTTCATAAAAAACATCACGTAAATCTTACTGCTAATTTTAGTAATGTTGGAAATCGAATTTTTGACCTCGATCAATGGTTCCAACTTAATGGTTTCTCAGGATATGGTATTGGCTACGGGTACGATTCTGTAATTGGACCTGTTCAAGTAAAATATGCCTTCTCACCAGACAAAAACACAACCGATCAATTATTCTTTAGTGTTGGTTATTGGTTTTAATAAAAACAGTTCTCAAAAGGGTTTGGTAGCCTTTTAGCTTTTGATTAATTTTGGAACAGAAATTGAATACTCATTATAACTAATGTGCATTTTTTTAAATGACCAATTTTACTGTTATGAAATTCATTATCACCTTATTTTTAGCACTTAATACTTTGGCTTCAAGTTTTGCTCAAAGCAATGAGTCTTGTTTTAAAGAAAATGAATCTTTGGAGTTTAAAATAAAGTATTTAAGCTTTAATACTAGTACTGCCACATTAGATATAAAAAAGGAAAAACTCAATAATAAAGACGTTTACCATATAATTGGTTTTGGAAAATCTTCTTCTTTTTTAAGTTTATTTTTTAAAATTAGAGATCATTATGAAACTTATATAGACACAGAAACATATAAACCTTATCGTTTTATTAGAAACATTAATGAAGGTGGTCATACGAAAGATATTATTATTGATTTTGACCAAATAAATCATAAGGCTACTGTTAATGACAGAAAACACAAAACAGTTAAAACATTTAGCACAAATGAAAATGTGCACGATATGATTTCTTCCTTTTATTATCTAAGAAATAAAATTGACACATCTAAATTAATTGAGCAAGAAGAAACTTCATTAACAATGTTTTTTGATAATGAAAACTTCAATTTTAAACTAAGGTTTTTAGGTCGCGAAACTATTAAAACTAAGTTTGGCAAAAAAAACTGTTTATTATTTAGACCATTAGTAATGGCCGACAGGGTATTTAAAGAACAAGAAAGTTTAACTGTTTGGATTAGTGATGATGAAAATAAAATTCCTGTTAAAATTTCAGCAGAATTAGCCGTTGGTTCATTAACCGCAGTATTATCAAACCATAGTGGATTAAAACACCCTTTTATTACAAATTAATTATTTTTATGAGCCCAGCATTAGATCCAAAAATTGTTGCACGTTTAGAACAGTTAGAAGAAAAGTTCAAGAATTCAGGACAGGACTTAGGCTCTTACCTTGATGGTCTTTTACATGATCGTTATTTAACTTATTGGGATTATATTCATCTAGATACCTTATTAAGCTTACAAGTACCTAGAACGCATTTCCCTGACGAAGAAATTTTTATAACCTATCACCAAATAACAGAACTTTATTTCAAGCTAATTATTCACGAGATGAAGCAAATTGTTAATAGTGACCAACAAACAGCTTCTTTCTTAATAGAAAAATTAAACAGAATAAATAGGTATTTTACAGTACTTACGGACTCTTTTGACATTATGATTAAAGGGATGGATAAGGAACAGTTCTTAAAATACAGAATGTCTTTATTACCCGCTAGTGGTTTTCAATCAGCTCAATTTAGAATGATCGAAATATATGCTACCCCGCTTTGCAATTTGGTAAACCACAAAGAACGAAGTGCCTTTTCTGAAAAAGATAATTTAGAAAACACTTATGAAAAGCTATATTGGAAATTTGGAGCTACAGAATCTGAAACAGGAGAAAAAACATTAACTCTTAAGCAATTTGAGCATCGTTATACACCTAGGTTAATGAGAACAGCTCACCTTGTTAAAAACAACACTATTTATCATTTTTATAAAAATCTTCCTAAAGAAGAAAAAAACAATGCAACATTAATTGAAGCAATGCGTATTTTTGATTTTAATATAAATGTTAATTGGGGATTGATTCATCTTAAAGCTGCTTATAAATACCTTAACAAAAAAGGGGATCAAGAAGTTAAAGCTACAGGAGGAACTAACTGGAAGCAATTCTTACCACCTAACTTTCAGAAAATTATCTTCTTTCCTGAATTATGGAGTAAAGATGAATTAGAGAATTGGGGTAAAAAATGGGTTGAAGAATTGATAAATAAGTAAAGTAAATGAAATTAATTCTGTCTATAATATTACTAACCATAAGTATTATTTCGTGTAACAAAGAAACAGAAAAACCTACACCATTAGCTGTAACAGAAAAAAAACCTATCAAAATTATTAAAGAATTTGATATTGTTGTTAACGAACTTAATGTTGTAAAAGACACTATAAAATCTGGAGATAGCTTTGGTGGCATTATGGATAGCCATGGTGTTAGCCGAAATAAAGTCTTTGAGATTTCAAACAAAATTAAAGATAGCTTTAATGTTGCTAAAATAAATTCTGGTAAAGCTTATACCATACTAAAAACTAAAGATAGTATACAAAAAGCTAAAGCCTTTATATACCAAAGTAGTAAAGTTAACTATACTATTATTCATCTAGAAGACTCTATTTACGCTGAAAACAAAAAGAAAAAAGTTATTACAAAGCGTAAAACTATGAGCGGAGTTATAGACAGCTCACTTTCTCAAGCTATAGAAGACGCACATGCTTCTCCTTATTTAACACATTTACTTTCTGGTGTCTACCAATGGAGTATTGATTTTTTTAAAATTCAAAAAGGAGATCGTTTTAAAATTATTTTTAATGAGCAATATTTAGAAGATGGCACTTACGTGGGGATTAAAAATGTAGAAGCTTCTGTTTTTGAACATGGAAACGAACCTTTTTATGCTTTTGAATACGACGTAAAAGAAACAGATGCTTCAGAAAAATCATTTTTCGATGAAAAAGCAAAATCATTACAAAGTTTTTTCTTAAAGGCTCCTCTACAATTTAGTCGAATCTCTTCAAGATATTCTGGCCGAAGATTTCACCCTGTTCAAAAAAGATGGAAAGCACACAGAGGTACTGATTATGCTGCGCCAAGAGGAACTCCAATTTGGTCTACCGCTAACGGAACAGTAATTAAAGCTGGTTATACAAAGGGAAATGGTAAATACGTAAAAGTTAAACACAACAAAACCTACAGCACACAATATTTACATATGTCTAAAATACTTGTGAAAAAAGGACAACAAGTAAAACAAGGACAAATAATTGGTAAAGTTGGTAGTACTGGTTTAGCTACTGGGCCTCATGTTTGTTATAGATTTTGGGTAAACGGAAAGCAAGTTGATCCTTATCGTCAAAAATTACCAAGTGCAAAAAACATTGCAGAAAAACATAAAGAAGCTTATCTTTTGGCTATCAAATCAGTTAAAGAAGAACTTGACAATATTAACTACCCTAACTTAAACAGCATTAACAATGAAGACCTTACCTTCACAGAATCCAACACAAACTAATGCTTGGAAGGCGTTACAAGCTCATTTTAAAACCTGTAAGGACACTCATTTAAAAACTTTTTTTAACGACAATCCTAATAGAGGTAGTGATTTAACAATATCTTGGAATAATTTTTTAGTTGACTATTCTAAAAATAGAATAGATAAAACAACAATTAAACTATTAATTGATCTTGCCAATGAAATAGGATTAAAAGATGCTATTAACGCTAATTTTGATGCTAAAATCATTAACGTTACTGAGAATAGAGCAGTACAACACACTGCACTTAGAGCCCCTTCAAATAGCAAAATTTCAATAGATAATAAAAATATTATTGATGACATTACAGCTGTTAAACAAAAAATTAAAGCTTTTTGCCACAAAATAATTTCTGGAGAACATAAAGGTTACACTGGTAAAACTATTACTGACATTGTTAATATTGGTGTAGGTGGATCTGACTTAGGACCAGCAATGGTTACGGAGTCTTTAGACTACTACACAAACCATTTGAATACTCATTTTATATCAAATGTTGATGGTGACCATATTCACAATAACTTAGAAAAATACAATCCTGAAACAACTTTATTTATAATTGTTTCTAAAACATTTACTACACAAGAAACCATTACAAATGCTAATACCGCACGAACATGGTTTTTAAAAAATGCTAAACAAGAAGATGTATCAAAACATTTTGTTGCAGTATCTAGTAATCTTGAAAAAGTAAATGAATTTGGAATAGCAACAGAAAACACTTTCCCTTTATGGGATTGGGTTGGCGGACGTTTTTCGCTATGGAGTTCGGTTGGGTTAAGCATTGCTCTTTCTATTGGTTATACTCAATTTGAAGAACTACTTGAAGGTGCTCATGAAATGGATATTCATTTTAAGAAAACTCCTTTTGAAAAAAACATACCTACCTTATTAGCTTTAATTAGTGTTTGGTATAATAATTTCTTCAAAGTAGAAACAGAAGCTATTATACCATATTCTCAATATTTACAACGTTTACCTGCCTATTTACAGCAAGGTATTATGGAAAGTAATGGTAAAGGTGTTGATAGAAATGGAGATAAAATAAACTACCAAACTGGAACCGTCATTTGGGGAGAACCAGGAACAAATTCTCAACATGCATTTTTTCAATTAATTCATCAAGGAACTAAAATAATACCTACAGAATTTATAGGTTATAAAACTTCGCTTTACAAAGACAAAGATCATCATAATAAATTAATGGCTAATTTCTTTGCACAAACCGAAGCTTTAATGAATGGAAAAAGCAAGGACGAAGTTTTAAAAGAACTTTCTAAAAGCAATTTAACTAAAAGTGAAATTGATCTTTTAACACCCTTTAAAGTCTTTGAAGGAAACAACCCAACAACAAGTATTCTTATAGATAAATTATCTCCTAAAAGTCTAGGAGCTTTAATCGCCATGTATGAACATAGGATTTTTGTTCAAGGTATTATCTGGAATATTTACAGCTATGACCAATGGGGTGTAGAGCTTGGTAAACAATTAGCTGGCAACATATTATCTGAAATAAATGACAATAACATTAAAAATCATGATAGTTCTACAACAAACCTTTTACGTCATTTTTTAAATTAACATTAAAGCCATTATTCATTAATTTGATAAAAAAGCTTATTTTAACGCATTATTCAGCACTTAAACATTAAAATTACATGGGAAACATATTAAAATTTATTCATTCGGGTTGGGCTTATTTAGTACTTACAATAGTTGTTCTTGCAACTGTAAATGCAATTATTGGACTTGCTACTAAACGTGAATATGAAGCTAAAGATTTTAGAATATCTTTATTTGCTTTAATTGTAACACATTTACAATTTGTAATTGGTTTTGTGCTTTATTTCTTATCAGGAAAAATATTATGGTTCACAGATATTTCTGCCAAAGAAATCATGAAAAGCCCTGAGCTTAGACTTTACAATGTAGAACATCCTTCTATAATGCTAATAGCCATAGCATTACTTACTATTGGTTATTCTAAGCACAAAAGAAAACTTACTTCTGTACCTAAATTTAAATTTTTAGCAATATTTTACTCTTTGGCTCTAATCTTGATCCTTTCTAGAATACCTTGGAAAGCTTGGTTCTAAAAAGGTTCTAATTTTAAACAACTGCTAATTAATTAAAATATGAGGATCTTATTTTTAATAACAATAATCACCTTCTCTCAACAGATATATTCTCAAGAGGCTAACATATCTATTGATTTAGGAATAAAAAAATATATTGGAAAAATAAGCGAACTTAATAGAGAACGCTATTTTGGAATACAATCTTCATACATGAGTGAGAACTTATCTAATGAAGCTCCATATTTAATTAAAGAACTTAACACTCATTTTGCTAAAGATATTAACGGGCCTCAACCTTCTGGAGAACTAAAAGGCTTATCTGCTTCTTCAATTAGTGAAATAACAGCTAAGAAAAAGTCTCAAAATTACTCCAATTCCACTTATAGGAACAAGAACTATTTACTTACTCAAAAAGACGCTTCTAAAGTATTTACACTAGACACGGATATTCACAAAGCTTCTTCAAAAATTATAAAATATATAGAAGAAGCATATGCAAGCCCTCCTAAATATTATGATTTAATGGAGGATCCTTTTGATGAAAACAATTTTGACACAAAAAACCCTAAATTATTAAAACAAAATATCAGCAACTATTACAGAGATGTTTCTGAAAAAATAAAAAAGAAATTACCTGAAATGCTGATTGGAGGATTTAGTTCTAGTAGACCACGTTTTGAAAAAAATAACTTTGAAAACTGGACAAACACACATCAATTATTCTATGATATTGCTGGTGATAAGATGGATTTCTTTTCATTAGGGCTATATGATGAAGTAAACTTAAATTCAGATACTATTGACTACTGTTCAGGTAGTAATCTAGAAGCTACACTTGACTTAATTGAAACTTACAGTTTTAATAAATGGAATAAAATAACACCTTTCCTTATTTCTGACTACGGATTAAAAGTTCCTTCATGGATTGGTAAAGAATACAATGAGCAAAGAGACACTTTTATTATCGAATCATTGAATAAAATTCTAATGTCACTACTAGACAAGCCCGATAGAATTGAAAAAGCAATACCATATATCTTAGGAAGCCCAACAGATGAAAAGAACCCATTTTCTATTTTAAAAAAATCATCGAACGGAAATACTTCTTATTCTCACTTAGTTAAATTCTATGAATTTTGGAAAGATGTTGAAGGAGATAGAACTTATATATCATCAGATAATCCAGATATCCAAGCTAATGCTTTTGTTAAAAATGGTAAATGGTATTTAATTTTCAATAATTTGAGCAATAAAAATCAAACATTGAATTTTAATTTTTCACCTATAGATATTGATGTAATAAGTAAATACACTTTACGTAGATTATTTATGAATGAAAAAGGCGCACCAGAACTAACCGAAGCTTTTACAGACCTTCATATAGACCAATGGGATATTGAACCAAATGAAACATTAATGTTAATTTGCGATGTACCTAAGGATATAGAATATGCTACATCGATTGTTGAATACAATAATTATTCTAGAGAATATTTAAAAGACATACAATCTGGAGTTCCATTAAACTTTAGTGTTAACAATGTTAAAACAGGAATAGGTAAAGCTTTTATTAGATTGAGTTTTGGTAGAAAAATTAATCTAAGCCTAAAACCTATTATAAAAATTAATGGCAATGTTGTTTTAACTCCTAAAAATTGGGCTGGAGATTTTCAAAAAAGCCGAGAAGATTTTTTTGGTACTTTTAATATACCTGTACCAATGTCTTACATTAAAGAATCTAATGATATTGAACTAAAATTTGCTAATACAGGTGGTAAAGTAAGTTCTGTAATTCTTAATACAGAAATATTTTCTGATGATGTAAATAACAAAAACTTTAAAGCAACAACCTCTTTAGTTTATGCAAGTCATGGAGGTAACTTATTAAATGTCTCTGAAAAAATTGAATGCAAAAGCCCTAAAATAACAGACGTTGAAGGTCACGTAATAAAAAGATTAAGATCATATAATAACGGAGATACTATTGATATTTCTACATTGAAAAATGGACAATACTTTTTAGAAACATCTGCTGGCGTTAAACATAAATTTAAAAAATAACCTTCTTTATTTTAATAAGCTTAATAAAGGCATAAAATTTGATACTAATATTTTGTGCCTTTGTTAAAAGGCAAAATTATTTTTTAATGAAAAAGTATATCTTATTTGTTTTATTATTTGCCTTAAGTGGAATATCTGCTATTGCTCAATCGCATGTAGATTTCTACTCAAAACCTCCTATGGTACTAAACAAACAAGCAGAATACTCTGGGTACAAAGTAAAGTATAGCACCTCATCTAAAAGCACTATATATTTAGAATTAAAAAATCAAAATAATATAATTGCCAGTGGAGCAATTGAAGTTAACAAAGCTCAAAATAAAGTTAAAACCATAACACTTAAATCTAAACGAGCTGATCTACCTGTAAAACCTAACACCTCTTATTCTTATAATTTATACATGTACAAAGGCGGCCGTAATGATTACACAAGAAAATCATGCCGATCTATTAAAATAGATGGTGTTACAATTAAAAAAAACACTAAATCAAAAAAAAGTAATAACATAATGTCATTTAAAAACTTTTTTAATTAGATATGTATAAACAGGAAAGTGATCACTATATCCTTTCGTGTACCTTCCTCCTGAAAACGTTCTTTTTGGATAACCTTTATATCTCCCTGTTCTATTTTTTAAGAAATCTGCATTATAAACATTACTCTTCCAGCACTTCCACCCTATAGTATCAGTTAAAGATTTTGAAAATAAAATTTGATCAAATAAACTCCATTGATCTCTATATCCCAAACTACCAATTCCTTTCTTATATAAAGCTTCCATAGGGTTATATAAATTGTTCATAGCAGTAATATCTCCATTAGAATTCAAAACCTCATAAAAACTCTTATTATTAGGGTTATCATTAAAATCTCCCATAACTATTATATTCGCATTTCTAGAAATAGAATAAATAGAGTCCATAATTTCATTTGTTAATTCAGCAGCATTAATCCTTCTTGGTTCACTCTTTTTCACTCCTCCTCTTCTAGATGGCCAATGGTTAACAATACAATAGATTAATTCTTCATCTAAATAACCCGAAACACATAATTGATCTCGTGTGTGTATCGTTTCATTTAATTCATTAAACAATTCAAGTCGATGTTTTTGACTATTCAATATTTTAAAAAAAGTTCTATCATATAATAACGCAGTATCAATACCTCTTCGATCAGGCGAATTGTAATGTACAATTCCATAATCAATATTAGAAAGTGATTCTTGATTAACCAAACGCTCTAAAACTATCTTATTTTCAACTTCACACAAACCAATTAACAAAGGCGGCCTTTTTGTTTTAAAAGCTCCTATTAAAGATATAGTTTTTGCTATTTTTTCTAATTTAAAATTCAATCGCTCTTCTGTCCAATTAAACTTCCCTAAAGGGGTAAAATCATTATCAAAAGTTTGTAAGTCATCTTCGCAATCAAACAAATTTTCAACATTATAAAAAGCAATAGTTACAGCTTTATATTCTTGAGAATACAAACCAAAAAAACAAAATAAAAAAATTACTAAAAGCTTAAACATGTTAATTAACATATTGATTTTAAGCAATTTACGATATTTTTATAATTTTATGATTATGAAACACTTAATCTCTATAATTTTATTATTGTACGCACAAAATGTAGTGTTTTCACAAAAAGAATATATTTCTGGAAAAATAATTAACAAAGAAACAAGTGAGAAAATATCAAATGCAATTATTACAATAAGAAACTCAAGTAAACTAACAAAAACAGACTTAAAAGGAGAGTTTAAATTAAGCAAAAAACTCCCTTTAGGCGAACAAGTATTAAAAATAGAAAAAGAAGGTTTTATTACTAAAAAAATACCAATAGTAATAAATAAAAATGCAAAACTAAACCTAGGTGACATAGAACTATCAACAGACTTTAAAAACTTAGAACAAGAATTCACCATAATTAACCTAAATGAAGATGTAGACAATAATAACCAAACTGTTTTACAGGCTTACAAAGATCCATATTTAAAAAGCGTAGCTTATAATTGGAGTAGTACCTTTTTTAAGATTAGAGGATTAGGAAGCAGTTATTCTAAAATTCTAATAAATGGTATCGAAATGAATAAAGCCTATAACAATAGACCAAATTGGAGTAATTGGACTGGCTTAAATGATATATTAAAATCTCAAGAAAATACAAATTACTCTAGATATAATACTTCTAATTTTGGAAACCTAAATGGAGTAACAGCATTCAACATAAATTCTGGTTCTTTTTCAAATTCTAAAAAAATTAGTTTATCGAGCACTAACAGATCTTACCAGGGTCGAATAATGGCAACATATCATTCAGGAGAAAAACATAACAAATACAACTACAGTTTTTCTACTTCCGCAAGAAAAGCGGAACAAGGTTACTTTGAAGGAACTAATTTAAATGCTTTTGCTTTTTTTGGAGCTTTTGAATATAAAATAAACAACAAAAACAAACTCAATTTAAGCATTATATATACTCCTATAACAAAGGGAAAAACATCTCCAAACACACAAGAGGTTACCGATATAAAAGGCGTTAGTTATAATTCATATTGGGGTCATCAAAATGGACAAAAAAGAAACTCTAGAATAAAAACTACTGAAGAACCAATAATTATTTTATCTCATTACTTTAAAACTAATAACAAGCTAAGTATTCAAAATAATTTATTAGTTCAAAAAGGAACAGTAACAAATAGTAGAATCGATTTTACAGGGTCCGTACCTTCTACTCAAAATGGCCAAGTTTTTTTTGAAGGTATAGGTAATAATCCAGACCCTACCTATTATCAAAGATTACCTAGCTATTTTTTAAGAAATAAAGAAAGTTTAAATTTTGAATCTGCATATTTAAGTGAACAAGAATTAAAAAACAATGGACAAATTGAATGGGATACTCTTTTTTTAGCTAACAGTACTAATACTAATAATGCTATTTACGCACTTTATAACGACACAAATGAAGATTTTTTTACAACTATTAATAGTATTTTTAATTATCAATATTCTAAAAATTTATCTATTGATAGCAAAATAGCTTATCGATATACCAACAGCCATAATTACGCTCAAGTATTAGACTTATTTGGCGCTAATTCTTTTTTAGACATTGATGCTTTTAGTATTGGCAATGAAGCCCAAAATGACTTAAGAAATCCTAATAAACTTGTTAAAGAAGGCGATTTCTTTAAATATAACTACAACCTATATAATCATAATATTAATGGTTTTATACAAGCTAATTTCATCTATAAAAAATACAATTTAAATACCGCTTTTTACATAGAGCAAACTAACACCTATCGAAAAGGAAACTTCGAAAACGGTCATTTTATTGGTGATTTATCTTTAGGAAAAAGTGCTTCTGTTAATTATTTAGGAATAGGAGGTAAATTAAATTTTAATTATCAATTAACCCCTAAAACTATAATAAACAGCAATCTATATTACAAAGAAGACACACCTACGTTACAAAACATTTATACTAATGCTCGCCAAAGTAACCTTATCAATTCCTCTATTAAAAACGAAACAAACACCTCTTTAGATCTTAATATAAGATACCAATACAATGGCATAAAGTTACGCTTATCAAATTACTGGATTTCTCGAAAAAATGGAAATGAAAGCAATTTCTTTTACTCTCAAGACATAGCTAATTTAGGAAGAGTTGATAACGCCGATTTTTTTCAAGAATTAGTTAGTAATCGTAATACACAAAATATTGGTCTCGAATTTGGAGCTGAAATAGATGTTACCAATACATTATCATTACAATTTTCAGGAACTATATCTGATCATCGTTACACAAATAACCCTACATTACAAATAACATCTGACAGTCAATCAGAACCCGTTTTCACAGGTGAAACTAATCTTAAAGGGTACAAATTAGCTACTGGCCCTCAACAAGCTTTTGGTATAGGGTTTAATTATAGAGATCCCAATTATTGGTGGTTTGCTACACAAATAAATTTCTTTAAAAATTCTTATAGCAATATTAGTGCATTTAATAGAACCGTTAACTTTTCTACAGATATTGATGGTATCACTTTTTCTAATTTTAACGAAGAGCGTGCAAAAGAATTATTAGAACAAGAAAAATTTGCTTCTTATATGTTATGGAATGCTATAGGTGGTAAATCTTGGAGAGTTAAAACAAAATATATTGGCATTACCATTGGCTTACAAAATATATTAAATACGATCTATAAAACTGGCGGTTTTGAACAAACTAGAAACTCTAACTTTCAAGATTTAAATGAAGATCAAACTAGAGATACTCCTTTATTTAGTTCAAAATATTGGCACGGATCCGGATCTACTTTTTATGTAAATACATATATACATTTTTAATTATGAGAACATTAACACACCTTATGATCTTAATTCTTTTTTGTGGATGTGAAACTGAATTCAGCTCTCTTGAAATAACCAATAATGAATTAGATCTTACAACGACTTCTTCATTAAGATCTATAACAAATGCTTTAGATTCTTTTAATGAAAATATTATCTCTTTTACAGACGATTTAATTGTAGAGGGTTATGTTGTTTCTTCGGACAAGGGTGGTAATTTTTTTAAAGAACTTATTATTCAAGATGCAATTGAAAACCCAACAATAGGAGTTGCAATTCAAATAGATGAATCGTCACTTTTTCAACGCTTTCCCTTTGGAAGTCATATTTTCATAAAGTTAAATGGATTAAGTATTGCTTACCAAAACGGTGTAATTGAATTGGGCCGTTTAAACGAAACTGAAATTGACCGATTAAGCCCTTTTCTTATTGATGAGCACATTTTTAGAACTGGTGAAGTATTTGATATTTCAACAACCTCAACTAATTTAAGCTCCATTAATGAATCGCAATTAAACACCTATCTAAAAATAGAAAACGTACAATTTCTTAAAGAATTATTAGAACCTACGCCTAAAACTTTAGCTGCAGAAAATACAGATTCGTTTGATGGCTTAAGACCTATGTTTAATTGTGAATCGGAAATAGAGTTATTATTATCTACAAGTGTCTTTGCTGATTTTAAAACTTTTGAAATTCCAGAAAACACATTAAGCCTTGAAGGAGTTTTAACTAGAGATTTTGACAACTTGCATTATGTATTTAAATTAAATTCTATTGACAACTTAACTCTTAACGATCAAGAAAGATGTGAAAACACGTATTTTAACTGCTCTCAAAATAGTTTTTCGGAGACAAATATTCTTTTTAATGAAAATTTTGAAACTATAACTAATGAAAATCAATTAACCCCTCTAGGTTGGATTAATGTTAATACCACAAGAGATGAGGAAAGATGGGAAGATCGAAAAATAACAAATGTAGACAATAGAGTAATAACTATATCAGCTTTTAATACCGGTTTACAACCTTTAAACTCATGGCTTATAACCCCTGAAGTTGACACATCAAATACCAACAATGCTTTTGTTCAATTTAGATTAAGAACTTTATTTAATAACGGTAATGCTTTAAAAGTATGGGTAACTGATAATTTTAATGAGAATATTGAAAATACTAATTGGCAATTATTAGATATTAGTTTACCTAGAACAACTTCTAATTACGTTACTATACAACATGATATTTCGTGCCTTTCAGGTAATATTCGCTTAGCATTTGAATATACTGGTTACGATTCTATAATAACATCTACCTACCAAATTGATGATGTAACTTTTTATGCTACTATTACAGAATAAAAAAACCGATAACAAACTGATTAATCAATTCATTATCGGCTTAATATTAAAATAATGTAGCAATAAAACTACTTTTATTTTTACTAGATTACTTTTTTAAAGCATCTCTAATTTCAATTAATAAGTCGTTATCAGATGGTCCTGCAGGAGCTTCTTCTTTAACTTCTTCTTTCTTTTTCATTTTGTTATATGACTTGATCATAACGAACATAACAAACCCAACAATAATTAAGTTGATTATAGAATCAATCCAAGCACCATATAAAATTGCATTTTCTGGTGTAACTACTTTTCCTGCTGCGTCACTCACTGCTTCTGATAAAACGATTTTTTTGTCTGCAAAACTAACTCCACCTGTAAATATACCTACAACTGGCATTACAATGTTACTTACAAACCCTTTTACAACTGTACCGATAGCTCCAGCCATAATTACAGCTACTGCAAACTCAATTACATTACCACCTGTAATAAACTCTTTAAATTCTTTTAACATAATATATGTATTTATTTGTGTTATATAGATGTAAATGTAATTAAAAAAACAATCTTTTTATAAAAAAATTAACACATTAACAAAACAAAAAAAGACATAAACATCTATTTATCCGTTATAGTGCGCTTTACCCTCGACCCTATACCTGTAATTAATTCATAAGAGATAGTTCCTGCAGACTCTGCTAATACCGTGGCTGAATGCTCATCATTAAAAATAACAACATGGTCTCCTTCGTTACAATCTATACTAGTAACATCAACCATAAGCATATCCATACATACATTACCTAATATGTATGCTTTCTGATCATTTATAATTACAAAACCTTTTGCTTTACCATAAATACGACCAATTCCATCAGCATGGCCCAATGCTATAGTTGCGGTTTTCGTATACTTATCAGCAATAAACCCTCTGTTATAACCTAAAGATTTTCCTTTGTGAACTTCGTGTATTTGAGAAATTACAGACGTTAAGCTAACAACTGGCTTTAAATTAGCATCAAACCTAGCATCATTTCCATAGCCATAAAGCCCTATTCCGCTTCTAACCATACTAAAATGCGCTGAAGAATAATTAAAAATACCTGAAGTATTTGACTGATGTAATAATGGTTGGTATGATAACTTAGATACTATTTCTGTAAAGAATTTTTTAAAACTACTAATTTGTTCTTTAGTGAACTCTTCTTCTTTTAAGTCTTCACTTGCTGCTAAATGAGAAAAAATAGATTGAATATATAATGATGAACTTGTTATTTTTTTTAATAAATCAACCATCTCTTTGTCAGAAAAACCTAACCTATTCAACCCTGAATTATATTTTAAATGTACCGGGTAATCCTTAACATCTAATTTATTAGCACAAGCAACAAACAAGTCAAAAACACGAAGACTATATAAACTAGGCTCTAAATTATATTTTATAATTAATTCAAAATTAACTGGCTGTGGGTGCAATACTAATATTGGCAATTTTACACCATTTTCACGTAAAGTAACACCTTCTTCTGCGTAAGCAACTGCTAAATAATCTATTCCTATTTCTTCTAAATGTTTAGAAATTTTTACAGCATCACTACCATAAGCAACAGCTTTTACAACTCCTAACATTTTTACATTATCACTTATTTTACTTCTTAAGTAAGTATAATTATGCGTTAAATTGGCTAGGTTAATATTTAAAACTGTACTACTCACAAATTTTATTTTTTTGTTTCTTTAAAATAGGCTGCTCTACTTAATGGCTCATAGTTTTCACTTTCGCCTAAAACTATTAAATCATCTTGTGTCGATTTACGATGACTATAATGTGCTAAATTTCCTGTTTTTGTACAAACAGCATGTACCTTGGTTACATATTCAGCCGTTGCCATTAATGCAGGCATTGGACCAAAAGGATTCCCTTTAAAATCCATATCTAAACCAGCTACAATAACACGTATACCTTTATTAGCTAAATCGTTACAAACGCTAACAATTTCATCATCAAAAAATTGTGCTTCATCAATACCAATTACATCACAAGTATCCGCTAAAATACGAATATTTGTAGCCGCTGGTACTGCTGTAGAATTTATGATATTATTATCATGAGAAACTACATTATATTCATCATAACGAACATCAATAGTTGGTTTAAAAATTTCGACTTTTTGTTTAGCAAACTGTGCTCTTTTTAATCTACGAATTAACTCTTCTGTCTTTCCAGAAAACATCGAACCACATATTACTTCTATCCACCCAAATTGCTCTTTAGGATTTACTGTATTTTCAAGAAACATTTTGTATTTTTCAAACAATTACAAAGCCCTTTTATAAAGGCTGCATTAATACAAATGTATGCATTAATAGAACTATCATTGTAGGCAATTTTCGACATTATGAAAAAACAACTTCAAAAAGAATTAAAACAAATAGCTATCAACATTTTAGATAGTGACTCTACTACCGAAACTGCAACTTTAAAAGAGCATGCTTCTTTAATTTATGAAAAATTATGTGTTCTTGAATATGTAGAAAACACACCTGAAATTACAGTTGAAAAAATAGATCCAACCCCTATAGAACAAGAACCTGTTGTTAATTTTGAATCTACTATTACAACTGAGGTTTTCGAAGAAAAAATAGAGGTAGAAGAAATTGAAAACCCTCAAAATATATTACAAATAAACCATACTCCTAAGGTTGAGGAAACAATAACAGAAAACGATTTATTGTCTGAATTAGAAAAACTTACTTCTGGTTTTGAGAACTTACCTAAATTTGAGCCTGCTAAACCAGAACCAAAAACTAATGATGTAATCTCCATTCAAAAAACGTCATTAAATGATAGCTTAAACAAAGGAATAAACATTGGTTTAAATGACCGATTAGCTTTTGTTAAACAACTTTTCGATAACGACATGGATGATTACACTAGAGTTATTTCTCAATTAAACACTTTAGAGAGCAGTTCTGGTGCTAAAAATTTTATTCAGCAAATGGTAAAACCTGAATACAATAATTGGGAAGGGAAAGAAGAAATTGAAAAACGCTTTATGAATACCGTTTTTCGTAAATTTGACGCTTAAAATATAAATTATATGAGCAAGCTTTTTTTGGTACCTACACCTATTGGAAATTTAAACGACATGACCTTTAGAGCCATTGAAACGCTTAAAAATGTTGATTTAATTTTAGCAGAAGACACCCGTACTAGTGGAAAATTGCTAAAACATTTCGAAATCAATACCCAAATGCATAGTCATCATATGCATAATGAACATAAAACTGTAGATGGAATTGTAAAAAAACTACAAGCTGGTGAGCAAATTGCTTTAATAAGCGATGCTGGTACTCCTGCAATTTCAGACCCTGGGTTTTTATTAACTCGTGCCGCAGTAGCTGCTAATATAGAGGTAGAATGCTTACCTGGAGCAACTGCTTTTGTTCCTGCTCTAGTAAACAGTGGTTTCCCTAATGATCGCTTTATATTTGAAGGTTTTCTTCCTCCTAAAAAAGGTCGTCAAACTCGTTTTCTTGCTTTAGCAGAAGAGATTAGAACTATTATTTTTTACGAGTCGCCACACAAGCTAGTTAAAACATTAAACGAAATTGCCAAGTATTTTGGTAGCGATCGCCAAGTATCTGTTAGTAGAGAGCTATCTAAGCTTCATGAAGAAACCAGAAGAGGAACTGCAACTGAAATTGCAGAACATTATACTAACAAACCTCCTAAGGGCGAAATTGTATTAATTGTTATGGGAAAAGGAAAATAAACAATTTTAATGTAACAATCTATACCTATAGAACGACCAATTAAAATGAAAGGCTATAAATTTATACTATTTGTTGTTTTAATAATTATTGGTCTATCATTTATTATAGTAAAAACCCCTTTTAAAAATATAGAAATCATTAGCTCAAATATTAACCTTAATCAAACTGGATTATCTATAGAAGAAATCGATTTAAAAATTCAAGCAATCATTGAAAAACAAATCGAAAATGGACTTTTAAACGAAGATCTAGAAGTTCCATATAACCATAAAAAGCTTGATTACTTAGGCTTTATTCATCCAAATGATACTGGTCTTTTTAAAACAAACCCTATCCAAAAGAAAAACACTGCAGAGCTTAACAAAAAACTGCATATATATAAATATGGATACTTCTATATTTCTATTGAAGATAGAGACACCAAGTCTATTTCTAATTTAGAACACACATTACGCGCTATTGATATTTTAAAATATCGCTATCCTGAAATTTACGATGCTTTATTTTTTAAAACATTTAAATTTTACACAGAAAAACCTGAATTTGGAAACTGGGTAAATACCAATAAAGCTTTTTGGATTGCTTACAATACGAACCCTAAACATATAGCCAGCAACAACACTGTTTTTCTTAAAGACGGGTATTTTAAAGATAGTAAAATCGAAAAATACAGAAATATTGCTATAGTAAACATTCATTCCGAAAGTATTTTAGGTAAGTCAACTTCACACGGAAGTAGGCCTTTATACAACCTTGAAAAAGACACAGACAATCACATTAAATACCTTAAAGACGGCTTAATAGAATCTATTTGTCATGAAATGATTCATAATTACATTGACTTAGTATACACTTATAATCAAACAATTCATATTGCTAGAAAACTAAGAGGAACTAAAAACTTTAATTACGCTGAAGAAAATGCCGTACTAAATACCTCTTTATCTTATTTTGAAAAAAAAGGAGGATTAGATAAAAAATTAATTGCATACTACTATAAAAACACATTCGATAGTAATATTACTGCATTAAAAAATGCCAATAAAATTACTGAATATGGTAATAAATTTGCTTCAGATATAGATTCAAAAAGCTGGAAAGAAGTATTTCTAATTGATATATTCAATTAGAAATACTATTGCTCTTTTATAAACTCAATAGCATTTTCATTAAAAACATCATGCCTTTCTACATTTACTACATGACCACAGTCGGGTATTATATGTAAACGTGTTTTTTTATGAATAGCAACTATCTTTTTTATTACAGGCAAGAACAAGTAGTCTTCTTCACCCATAATATATAAAGTAGGTATATTAATGTCTTTACCTCTAAAAAAACGTAAAAGCGGATTTACTTCAGACGTTAATTTAAGCCACTTTACAAATTCTTTTTGATATAACCTTTTTGCTTCTCGAACAAAAAGAAGTCTTGATTTTCTATGATTTTTCTTAGGCATAATTGCAAAAGCAAAAAGCTTATATAAAAACATATAAGGAACTATAGATTTAAACCAAACTCCTAACTTCATTAAAACCTGAGAGCGAAAGTCCATTTTCATAATGGCCCCTCCCATTATCATACTTGTAACCACACTAGGGTCTTTTTCTGCTAAATTTCTTATTAGAATAGTCCCTAAAGAAATACCTACAAAGTGCGATTTTTTAATTTTCAAATACTTAATAACCTCAAAAATATCAGCAGTTATTGCATCAAAAGTATAAGATGATCCGTCTCCAAACCCTCCTTTTTTACTGTCTCCATGACCTCTTAAGTCTAAAACCAATACATTAAAGTTTTCTGAAAAAGAACGTATTTGCTTGAACCATATATTTGAGCTCCC
>CAZJGP010000236.1:0-7140 GCA_964545595.1 uncultured Flavobacteriaceae bacterium
TCACTAGACCCATCATTAATTATAATAATTTCAAAATTATTATAGGTTTGTTTTAATACAGAATTTACTGTTTCAGTAATATAATTTTCTTTATTGTATAATGGAATTACAACTGAAAATAATATGTTAGAGTTTATATTATTTTTCATTAGAATATACTTGACAGAAGTAGCCTAACTTGTATAAATTAAGCAGTTTTATATTTGGGTTAGAGCTTAGGATGTTTCGTGTTAGAATTTTTTTAGTTTGTTTAAATATAGAAGCGACTAATGTAATTAGTTTTATTTTTTTTAAAAAGACAAAGGTTTTTAGTAAGTCATTATTACCTGTGTTTAATTTTTTGTTTTTATAAAGTTTGAAAATTGTTTCAACAGATAATTCTTTTTTCTTTAAATAAACTTCATTTGATTCTAAGCCTAAATGGTAAACAGGGTTTTCAATATGTAGAACTTTTGCTTTTTTAGCTATTAATTTTAACGAAAAAATAGTGTCGTAACCATATAGATTTCCAATGAGATCTTTGTTCGTGTCAATGAATAGTTCTTTTTTTATTAATAAATTCGCTGATGTTATATTTTTAAAAGGTTTTTTTTTTCTAACTTCAGGAGAGATATCTTCTTTAGCTATTCCGTATTTCCATCTTAAAATTTCATTCTTACTAGGCTTTTCAGCAGAATACTTTAACCCTCCATAACATAAGTCAAAATTGATTGATTTTGTTTTATTGAAATAATTTTCAATAAAATTAGTATTGACAGGTAATACATCAGCATCTAAAAAAAGTAACCAGTTATATTGGGCTTTTTTTGAAAGTTTTTGACGAGTTTCAGTTCTACCAATGTTAGATTCATTTTTAATGAAAATCACATTTTTATCGTTAATTATTTTGTTTTGTTTTGTTGAAGAATTATCGTCTAGAATAATTATTTCGTATATGATATTAGCATGTTCACATTGAGAGTAAACAGAATTTAGTAACTCACTGATGTTATAATTATAAAGAGGAATTAAAATAGATAACATTAAGTGAATTTTGTGATTTAAATAGTAGTTAAGTATAAATAATAATAGTCAATATATTTTGTTTTAACTTTTTCTTTGCACTACTTCAAAAACTTTTTTGTTTTCACATTTTAATGTTTTTGATGGATACTTTATAAGTAACGCATAATCATGAGTTGCCATTAGAATAGTATTTCCGTTAGCATTAATTTCTTTTAAAAGAGCCATAACTTCTAATGAAGTTTGAGGGTCTAAATTACCAGTTGGTTCATCAGCTAAAATTAATTCAGGATCATTTAAAAGAGCTCTTGCTATAGCTATTCTTTGTTGTTCTCCACCCGAAAGTTGATAAGGTAAATTTTGTTCTTTAGATTCCATTCCAACTTTAGTTAAAACAGACTTTATACGCTCATCAATTTCTGCTTTATCTTTCCAACCGGTAGCTTTTAAAACAAACTGTAAATTTTTGTAAACGCTACGATCGTTTAAAAGTTTGAAGTCTTGAAAAACAACACCTATTTTTCTTCGTAAAAAAGGAATGTCTTTTTGGGGTAATCCTTTTAGTTTATAGCTTACAATTTCACCAAAACCATTATTTAATGGTAAATCACCATATAAAGTTTTTAGAAAACTACTTTTACCAGAACCAGTTTTTCCAATAAGATAAACAAATTCTCCTTTTTTAATATCTAAAGATATGTCAGAAAGTACTTCGTTTTCTCTTTGGAAAATAGTAGCATTTTTTAAACTTAATACAAAATTACTCATGAGTTAGTTTTAATGTGTTTGTAAATTTAACAAAGAATAGGCTTCATAAAAAAAATAATAACGGTTTGTAATAAAGTTTTCTTAAAGCATATTAAAAATAATGTATATAACGTTACTTATTTGGTATATGTTTTGCTATAGCATTTTCTTAAAAAAAGAGTTCATATATTTGATAAGGTTTTATTTATAACATTTTTATGAGAAATAATTGGGCTATTATAATGTTTTTTATGTTCGTTTTTATAGGAACATCTGCACAAAAAACAGCTGTTTATAATGCTAATGATCGTGTTTATCAAAAAGCAATAGATTTATATAATAATCAAGAATATGCTGCTGCACAGAATTTTTTTAAGAAAGCAAAAAACTCAAATTTAAATGATAATTTAAAGGCCAATTCAGCTTATTATATAGCACAATCTGCGGTACGTTTAAACCAAAGTCAAGCAGAAAGTTTAATGACTAGTTTTGTAGAAGATTACCCCACACACCCTAAGAGAAACAATGCTTTTATTGGTGTTGGTAACTACTACTTTAGTGTAGGTAAATATGCATCAGCAAGAAAATGGTATGCCGATGTTGATGAAAGCCGATTAAGCCCTTTGGCTAAAGACCAATACAATTTTAATAAAGGTTATTCGCTATACAAAGCAAAGCGTTTACCAGAAGCGCAGTCTTATTTTGAAAAAGTTTCTGATTCAGAAAAATATAAAACTCAAGCCCAGTATTATTTAGGTTATATAGCTTACCAAGCTGATGATTATGATAAGGCAGATATTTATTTTGAAGAAGTTAATGGTGATTCAGAATACAAAAAAAACTTAACGTATTATAATGCAGATAGAAATTTTAAGAAAGGAAATTTTAAAAAAGCAATAGAAGAAGGTAAGCTACAATTACCAAATGTAAAGTCTACAGATAAATCTCAGTTAAATAAAATAATAGGGGAAAGCTATTTTAATTTAAATGATTTTGGTAATGCGATAACTTATTTAGAAGAGTATAAAGGAGAAAAAGGTAAGTGGAGTAATACAGATCATTATTTATTAGGATATGCATATTATAAAGAAGGAAAATATTCGCAAGCCGTATCTCAGTTTAATAAAATTATAAATGGTAAAAATAGTATTGCTCAAAATGCATATTACCATTTAGCAGATGCTTATTTAAAATCTGATCAAAAACCACAAGCATTAAATGCGTTTAAAAATGCTTCGGAAATGAATTACGAAGCAATAATTAAAGAAGATGCTAGTTACAACTATGCAAAATTAAGTTACGAAATTGGTAATTCGTTTGAGAGTGTCCCATCAGTACTTACTGATTTTTTAGCTAAATATCCAAACTCACCAAAAAAACAAGAAGTATCTGATTATTTAGTAGATTCATATTTAACTACTAAAAACTATAAAGCAGCATTAAAGACTTTAGAGAAAGGGGATGCTTCAAAAAACACAGAAGTTTATCAAAAAGTATTGTTTTATAGATCTATAGAATTACATAAAGATAAACAGTATGCTGAGGCTATTTCATTATTTGATAAAGCAATTACTTTAAATATTAATAATGAATTTACGCAACGTTCTCAATTTTGGAAAGCTGAAAGTTATTATTTATTAGAAGAATATACCGTTGCAATTTCTGAGTATAAAAAAGTAACAGTTATAGCTTCTGTTGAAGCTTTACAATTAAAAGAATATCAATTAGGGTATAGTTATTTTAAAACTAAAGATTACTTTAATGCAATTTCTAGTTTTAAAAACTTCTTAAATAACAAGGAGGTCTTTTCAGTATATATTAACGATGCTACATTGCGTTTAGCAGATAGTTATTTTGTGTCGGCAGATTATTGGGCCGGAATTGAAACTTATAATAAAGCAATTGCGCAAAAACAAAAGCGAGCAGATTATGCACACTTTCAAAAAGCAATTAGTTATGGTTTTGTGAATAAGAGCAATCAAAAAATTGAAAATTTAGAACGTTTTTTAATAGATTTTCCTAGTTCAACATATAAAGATGATGCTTTGTATGCTTTAGCAAATACATATGTTGCCGAAGGTAATACAATAAAAGGATTACGTAATTATAACAGGTTACAAGCAGAAAATACTAAAAGCACACTAGTACCAAAATCATTATTAAAAGAAGGTTTAATATATTATAATGCTGATGAATCTGATAAGGCAATTACGACCTTAAAAGGTCTAGTAGCAAAATATCCAAAGTCGGCAGAGTCTATACAAGCAGTAAAGACAGTACGATTAGTATATATAGATTTAGGAAAAACAAATGAATATGCAAATTGGGTTAATACGTTAGATTTTGTTGAAATTACTAATGAAGAGTTAGATAATGATACTTATGAAGCTGCAGAGAAACCTTATCAAGAAAATAATGTAAACAAAGCTATTTTAGGTTTTGAAAACTACTTGAGTCAATTCCCGAAAGGGTTACATGTTTTAAAAAGTAATTTTTATTTAGCGCAACTGTATTCAAAGCAAATGAAAACAGAAAAAGCATTACCTCATTATTTGGCTGTTGCCGAAATAGATAATAATGAATATACAGAAACAGCATTGTCTAAAATTTCGGAAACTTATTTAGAAAGTAAAAAGTATGATAAAGCAATTCCTTTTTTACTTCGACTAGAAGAAAATGCTGATTTTATCCAGAATATCATATTTGCTCAATCAAACTTAATGAAGTCTTATTATGAACAAAAATTGTATAGCGAAGCATTAACTTTTTCAGACAAAGTATTATTAAATGAGAGTATATCTAATGATATAAAAATAGATGCTCAAATTTATAAAGCTAGAGCAGCTTTAGCTTTAAATAATAATAAAATAGCAAAAAATGCTTACGCAGAAGTAGCAAAAACAGCAACGGGTAAGTTAGGGGCAGAGGCTGTTTATAATTTAGCAAATTTTAGTAATCAAGAAAAAGATTACGAAATATCTAATACTCATGTGCAACGTTTAGCAAAAGATTATTCAGCTTATAGAGAATATGGCGCTAAGAGTTTAGTACTTATGGCAAAAAACTTTTATGGTTTAGGAGATGCTTACCAAGCAACTTATGTATTAGAGTCTGTAATAGAAAATTTTAAAGAATACCAATCTACAGTAGTCGATGCGCAAAATACTTTAGAGAAAATTAAAACAGAACAAGCTAAAGTGAACTCATCAATAAAGAACAACAATTAGATTTATGAATAAAGTAATTAAAAATATAACTTTTTTTGGGCTTTTTTTATTGATTACTTCTCAAGTAGTAGCACAAGAAGAAATAGAAAATAAAAAGGATAGTGATACTATAAGTACTGAGAGTGTAATTGTAGTAAAAACATTTAATCCTACTATTAATGATGCTTTTAAGATTAAAGCTACTCCAAGTTTCGATGAACAGTCAGTTAAAGTAAAAGAAACTTCGAACTATAAAATTAACTCAGTACCAGTTGCAAGTACTTTTGTACCTCAAAAAACAAAATCAGTTGAGGTTAAAAAAGAAAAACCTATTTCTCAATTTAACAACTATGCAAAATTAGCAATAGGTAATTTTGTAAATATTAATGCTGAAGCATTTAGTACTTTCGAAATTGATAGAGATAGTCAGTTTTCTGTTTTATTAGAACATTTATCTACGCAAGGTGGTATTAGCGGAATTGAGTTAGATGATAAGTATTATGATACAGGAATTCAGTTAACTTATGATAGACAATCAAGAAACTTAAATTGGTCAGCAGATTTTGAACTACAACACCAATTATATAATTGGTACGGCTTACCAGATGGCTTAACAACGCCTATTAATGATATTGTTGGTTTAGATGTGGCTCATAATTATATAGATGTAAATGTAGGAGCACAATTTTATTTAGATAATGAGTTTTTTAAATTTGCTAAAATTAAGTTTAGACATTTTAGAGACGATTTTGATAGCGCAGAAAATAATGTGACCATTAAATCTGAATTTAGTATCCCTTTAGAAGAAATTACAATAAAACTTCCTGTAGAATTAGATTTTGTATCAGGTGAATTTGAAGACAATGTGTTTTTTACACCAGAAAAATACAGTATTTTAAATCTAGGTGTTTCACCTTCTGTTGCTATTAATTTACAAGGTGCCGATGTACAAATTGGAATTTCAGGTTACATTAGTTCTGATTCAGAAAACAGTGATACTGACTTTTTTGTGTACCCTAATATTACCGCTAATTACGAAATACCAGAATATAATGTAAGTGTATTTGGAGGTATAAAAGGAGGCTTAATCCAAAATACATATTATAATGCTATTGAAGAAAATAAGTTTGCCGCACCAGAATTGGCTTTAACACCAACAAGCCAGAGCTTTAATATATTTGCTGGAGCTAAAGGAAATTTACAAGGGAATTTTGGATATGAAGCAACAGCTTCTTTTAGAGTAGAAAAAGACAAACCGCTTTGGGTCAAAACAGCTGAAGTTATAGGAACAGATGTTATTCCTTTTGGATTAAGTAACTCTTTTGTTTATGTATACGATGATGTTAATATTGGCCAATTAGATTTAAAGTTAAATTATGATGTAGAAAATAGTTTTGGAATATCACTATCCACACTGTTTACCACTTATGGTTTAGATGATCAAGATGAAGCTTGGAATTTACCAAATTTTGAAGCCAATTTACAAGCTAATTATATTTTTACGGAACAAGTAAAATTAACGGCAGGTTTATTCTTTAAAGGATCAAGAAAAGATATTGACCAAGTAACATTAACAACAGTTGATGTAGATGGTTATTTTGATGCTAACTTTCAGTTAGATTATAAAATAAATAAACAATGGCAAGCTTTTCTTAAAGGAAATAATTTAACATCTCAGAATTATGAATTATGGCAAGATTTTGAAGTACAATCGATACAATTTTTAGTAGGAGCTAAATACTTGTTTTAAAAATTAATTAGATAATACCATTTTATCGAGTTTTATAAAACTTGAACGAATTAAGAGTTTTTGTGTGTTTTAGATGTTAAAAAATTAACTTTTTATTTGCATATATTTACCTCATAAAAACTTACTTAATATGAAAAAGATACTTTTAATATTAATAGCATTTGCTTTAGCATCTACTCAGTTATTTGCTCAAGAAAGAACATTTACTAGTTCTATAAACCATTATATTAATATTAATGGAACGTCAGAACAATATAGTGATGCTATAGATCAACTTTTTGTAATGTTAAAACAACAATATGTATCGCAAAATGTAGCAGCTACAACTTGGACTGAATTAGAAGGAGAAAAACAAAACTCTTTAAATCAAATAAAAGTAATGTTGGCATCGGCTTACCGTAGTCATTTTGATCATGAAGATATAAATAACCTTAT
>CAZJGP010000237.1:0-14567 GCA_964545595.1 uncultured Flavobacteriaceae bacterium
GTGTATTTTTGATTATTATGTAACCGCGGCTTAATTATGTCCTATTTATGTTTTTATTGTCTTTCTTCTTGTTTTTTTAAATAAAACTTGAAGTTTATATATTTTTCACCTTTTGTTTATTGTCAGCGACAAAAAAACATTTTTTGTAAGTTTTTTTTATGAATTAAGAATGTTTAGTACTCCGTAAAAAAAATATGTGTTTTTCAAAAAATAACTTTATATAAATACATTTTTGCTCGATAATTTGTAGGCTTAATACTGCTTAATTTTATTTTTTGTTAGGATTAAATTCTAATAAGTTGTTTTAATCAGTTTTTTTTAAGATATGAGTGAATTTTGTATTAAAACAAAAAAAAGCCTTAATTGTATTAATACAATTAAGGCTTTTTTAATCAGGTAGTTAAAATATTATTTGATAATAAATGTACTACTATATTCAAAAAATTCTGCTGGGTTTTCTGCATGTAACCAATGACTAGCATTTGTTACTGTTTTTAAGTCGACATTAGTAAAGTGATTTTGAATTAATTCTAGATCTTGATCAAGTATATAATTAGATTTATCACCTCTTAAAAATAAAGTTGGTTTATTGAAAATAGCATTATTTTCTAAAGCTTTTCCTATTTCAATTACTTTTTCAGTAAGTACTTTAAGATTGTTTCTTAAACCAAATGTCGTTTTAGTTTTTCGGTACAAGTTTTTTAATAAAAACATACGAGTACCAGCATCGTTAATATATTTCTTTAGAGTTTCATCAGCATCATTTCTAGAGGCAATAGTATTAAAGTCTAATGCTGCTAAACTTTCTAGTATTATTTGGTGATGTGGGGCGTAATATTTAGGAGCAATATCAGCGATAAGTAATTTTTTTACCAAATCAGGATTTTTACAAGCAAAATCCATAGCTGTTTTTCCTCCCATAGAATGTCCTAATAATATAATGTCGGTTAAATTATTGTCATTACAGTATTCTAGTAAGTCATTACCCATATATTCATATGAAAAATCATTACTATGTGGACTTCTACCGTGATTACGTTGGTCTACTAAGTGAACTTGAAAACCTAGTTCGTTATATTTTTTTGCTAAAGTTTTCCAGTTATCTCCCATTCCCATAAAACCATGAAGAATAATAAAAGGGGCACCTTCTCCAATTATATTAGAGTGTAATTTCATTTTATTGTAATTTACGTAAATACATTTGTACAACATTTTCTAAACCCAAGTATAATGACTCACATATTAAAGCATGACCTATAGAAACTTCTAATAGATTAGGAATATTTTGTTTAAAAAATTCAATGTTATCTAAAGATAAATCATGTCCTGCGTTAATACCTAAACCATTGCTTGTGGCAGCTTCCGCGGAAGCGATATACTTTTTAATAGCAGTATTAGGGTCTTTAGGAAAGTTTTTTGCATAATCTTCCGTGTATAATTCTATCCTATCTGTTCCTGTGTTTTTTGCGGCATCAATCATTTTAGTGCAAGGATCTATAAATATAGAGGTGCGAATATTGTTGCGTTTAAATTCAGTTATAACTTCCGATAAAAAATCTTTATGTTTTATAGTATCCCAGCCAGCATCGCTAGTAATATTAGTTATAGCATCTGGAACCAAGGTTACTTGATCGGGTTTAGTTGCTAATACCAAATCTATGAATTTTGGTATAGGGTTACCTTCAATATTAAACTCTGTAGTTACAATATTAGTTAAATCGTTAGCATCTTTATAGGTAATATGTCTTTCATCAGGTCTAGGGTGTATCGTTATTCCTTGACCACCAAAATTTTCAATATCAGTTGCTGTTTTTAGTAAATTGGGCATATTACCACCTCGTGCATTACGTAGGGTAGCAATTTTGTTTATATTTACACTGAGCTTAGTCATAGCTTAAAATTTTGTTCAAAAATACGAACTTGATAATAAGATATGCCAATTATAAAATGGTTTTGTGAAATTCATTTAAATGTTGCTTTGTGTAATATTTTTAAATTGTTGTAATTATGGATATTGAAATAATGAACGATGTTGTGCCTTTGCATAAAAATTCGTTAGTTTCGGAAGCTCAAAAAATGCTTGATGAATTAACGTTTTCGCATTTAATTATTGTAGATGGTTCTCAATTTTTAGGTTGTATTGCGGAGTATGATATTCGTACTTTAGACGCTGATAAATTGATTAGTGACTATGCCGATTTTTACGAAAGTTTTTTTGTTACTGAAGGTGTAAATTCTTTAGAAATAATGGAAGCTACAAGTAAATATGATGCTAATATTATGCCTGTGCTTTCTCAAGAAGAAAAAAAATATTTAGGTTATGTAGAGCTAAAATATGTAATGAGTGCATTTAGCGATATGCCTTTTTTAAGCGAGTATGGTAATGTTATTGTAGTTGCAAAAGGAATAAATGATCATTCATTTAGCGAGGTTACTCAGATTGTTGAATCGAATAATACAAAAGTTTTGTGTGCGTATATTTCAGACACAAAAAAGGATATGATTCAAACAACAGTAAAAATTGGTGATGGTGATTTTAATGCCATTATTCAAACTTTTAGACGTTATGGTTACGAGATAATATCAGATCACTATGATGACGTTTTTTTAAATAATTTAAAAGAGAGATCAAGATACTTTAATAAGTATTTAAATATATAAGTTTTAAATGAAAGTAGGTATATACGGTCAATTTTACCACGATAACTCCGGTAAATATATTCAGCTATTATTAGAAATTCTAGACAAGAATTCTGTAGAAGTTGTTATTGAAAAAAACTTTTTAGAGCTTATACATAAGCATAAGAGTATAAAAAAGAATTATTCTCACTTTAGTACTTTTGAAGAGCTAGACAAAACATATGATCTTTTTTTTAGTATTGGAGGAGATGGTACCATACTAAAAACAGTTACTTATGTAAGAGATTTAGGTATTCCTATAGCTGGTATTAATACAGGTAGATTAGGTTTTTTAGCAACTATTAGGAAAGAAAACCTAGAGAAATCGGTAGAAGCTATATTTAAAGGAGATTATATGGTTTCATCAAGAAATTTACTAGAGATAACGTCTAATAATAATCATGATTTTGATGGGGCTAACTTTGCTCTTAATGAAATAACTGTTAGTCGAAAAAATACTACCTCAATGATAACAGTACACACAAAAGTTAATGAAGAGTTTTTAACTTCGTACTGGGCTGATGGTTTAATAGTTTCGACACCAACGGGGTCGACAGGGTATTCTTTGAGTTGTGGAGGGCCAATAGTAATGCCCGAAACTTCAAGCTTTTTGTTAACACCTATTGCCCCACATAATTTAAATATGAGACCGTTAGTAATTCCTAATGATTATAACCTTTCATTACAAATATCTGGTAGAGAAGAAGAACATCTAATATCATTAGATTCTCGTACACATATATTACCTAATGAAACAGAAATTTATATTAAAAAAGCTAGTTTTAAAATTAATATGGTGCAACTTAATGATGAAAGTTTTTTAAAGACTTTGCGTGAAAAAATGTTCTGGGGAGAGGATAAAAGAAATTAATGACAATAAAATTTATCAAAAAAAGTTTTAATGTTTGGTACAAATTTCGATTTAACAGAAATTAAGTAGCTTAAATTTATATATTTGTAAACTTTCACAATTATGCGCACACTATATTTACTAGTATTTTCTTTTATTTTTTCAGTAGGAATCTATGCTCAATCATATGAGGTAGGAATTACTGTTGGTGCAACAAATTTTGTAGGAGATACTGGTAATACAACATTTATAAGACCAAGTGATGTTGGTTTTGGTGTAATAGGAAGATGGAACAGAAGTTTGAGGCACTCGTTTAGATTTTCAGCAGCCTTTTTAAATATTAGTGCTGATGACCAAGAATCTGACGATCCAAGAAAACAAATAAGAGGTTTTGAGTTTGATAACTCTATTAAAGAATTATCAGCAGGTATTGAATATACTTTTTGGGAGTGGGACTTACATTCAGCAGAAAAGCAAATAGTACCCTATTTATATACAGGTTTAACAGGTTTTAGTTTCGGAGATTTAGCTTTAGCTAATGATGGTACTTTTAAAGCTTTTGACGATACATGGTCATTAGCTATACCTATTGTTTTAGGGGTAAAGTCTAATATTGGAAGACATTTTGTAATAAGCTTTGAATTAGGAGCCCGATATACTTTTACAGATAATATAGATGGGAGTAACCCAGAAAATTTAGAGTTGCCAATAGAAAGAAATTTGAGTTTTGGTAACTTAAATACAAATGATTGGTATTTTTTTAACGCATTAAGTTTGACTTATACATTTGGTAGAAAGCCATGCTATTGCGGTATTTAAATTAAATAATGAAGATAAAAGAACAATTAAATAGTAATATACCAGAACATGTAGCCATTATAATGGATGGTAACGGGCGTTGGGCAAAAAAACAAGGGTTATTACGAGCAATTGGTCATGAAACAGGAACCAAAGCAGTAAGTCAAGCTGTAGATGTTTCTCTAGAATTAGGAATAAAATATCTTACACTATATGCATTCTCTACAGAAAATTGGAATAGGCCTAAATTAGAGGTAGATGCACTAATGACCTTATTAGTAAAGTCATTAAAAAAAGAATTACCACGTTTTATTGAAGGAAAGGTTCGATTGAATGTTATAGGTAATATAGAAGACTTACCTAAAAAAACAAGAACAGAGTTAGTAGCGGTAATAGAAAAGACTAAAGGCTTTAGCGATTTAGTACTTACCCTTGCATTAAGTTATGGTTCAAGACAAGAACTTGTAAAAACAATGCAAGTTATAGCAGATAAAGTAAAAAATAATTTAATTTCGCCACAATTAATAACGGAAGACGTTATTAAAGAGCATTTATACACTAGAGATTTACCTGATGTAGATTTTTTAATTAGAACTAGTGGAGAAGAGCGTATAAGTAATTTCTTGTTATGGCAAATAGCATACGCTGAAATATACTTTACACCTACGCTTTGGCCAGACTTCTTAAAAGAAGATATGTACAAAGCAATATTAAATTATCAACAAAGAGAAAGACGATTTGGAAAAACGAGTGAACAGCTTAGTTAATACATTATTAAATAATGTGTTTAATACTTATTTATTTACCATCATATTAGCATTTAGTTTTTGTATTTCATCTTTTGCTCAGGATGCACCATTACAACAAAGTAAACAATATATTATTGGCGAAATTGATGTAACAGGATCTACTACATTCAATGCAAAAACAATTTTAGCATATTCAGGTTTAAGAGAAGGGCAACTTATCTATTTACCAGGAGATGTTATTAGTAAAACTATTAAGAGACTTTGGGCCTTAGGTCTTTTTAAAGACGTTAATATTTATATTACTAATATAGATGGAGAAATAGCAGATTTAGAACTTAATATACAACAGCTTCCACTACTTAAAGAAGTTCGAATAGAAGGAGTTTCTAAAGGAAAGTCGGAAGATTTTATAGAAGAGAATAGTTTAAATATTGGAACTAAAATAACAGAGAATATAATAACTACTACAAAAAACAATATAAGAAACCATTATAATAAAAAAGGTTTTTTAAACACTAAGGTATTAACTAGTGTAACCGAAGTACAAGATACTCTACTTAAAAATACGGTTAATGTATTAGTTAAAGTAGATAAAGGTGAAAGAGTAAAAATTAATAAGATTATAATAGATGGTAATGAAAAATTAACAGACAAGCTTGTTAAAAAACAATTCAAAAAGACAAAAGAAAAATTTCCTTTACGCTTTTGGAAACGTTCAAAATATATAACAGAAGACTATAAAGCAGGAAAAGTTGCTTTAATTGAAAAATATAAAGAAAAAGGATATAGAGATGCACGTATAATTAGCGATTCTATTGCAAATGTATCTGATGATTTAATTGATTTACATATAAAAGTAGAAGAAGGTAATCGTTATTATTTTGGAGATATTACATTCTTAGGGAATAGTGTTTATTCTGATGAAGAATTACAACGTAAGTTGGTATTAAAAAAAGGAGATGTTTATAACGGAGTACTATTTCAAAAAAGAATAGCCGATGAAACAAGACCTGATGGAGATGATATAACTAACCTTTATCAAAATAATGGATACTTTTTTTCAAGAATAAACCCAGTAGAAGTTAATGTTCAAAACGATAGTATTGATTTTGAAGTAAGAATTAATGAAGGGAAATTAGCATACTTTAATAAAATAACGGTTACGGGGAATAACAAAACTAATGACCATGTGGTTTATCGTAACATACGAACTAAGCCAGGTGATGTTTATAGTAAAGATAAAGTTATTCGTACCGTAAGAGAATTAGGGCAAACAACGTTCTTTGATCCAGAACAATTAACTCCTAATTTTAAAAATGTAGATCAAAATGCAGGTACGCTTGATATTGATTATTCTGTAGTAGAAAAAGGATCAAGCCAGTTTGAATTACAAGGAGGTTTTGGAGGAACAGGTTTTATAGGAACTTTAGGGTTACGATTTAACAATTTTTCTATTAAAAATATATTTAATAAAAAATCATATAGACCACTACCTTCCGGAGATGGGCAAAGTTTATCGTTAAGAGCTCAAGCTAGTCAATCATTTAGAACATATACTATATCGTTTGCAGAACCATGGTTAGGAGGAAGAAAACCATTCCAGTTATCAGTTTCCTTATCGCATACACAACAATTTAATTTTGATTTTACTACAGGAGATAGAGATACTAGTCAGAGCTTTTTAGTTACAGGAGGTACTATAGGTATAGCAAAACGTTTATCTTGGCCAGATGATTTCTTTACGTTATCTCAAACCATAGGATTTAAACACTATAATCTTCAGAATTTTTCAACAGGTTTATTTACTTTCGGAGACGGTAGTTCTAACGATTTATCTTATACTTTTGGTATTACAAGAGATAATACTAGTGTTAGTCCTATTTTTCCAACGGGAGGTTCTAGATTAAACTTTACAGCAACAACATCGTTACCTTATTCATTTTTTGATAATACAGATTGGAAAGGTTTAGCAGCAGAAAGAGAAGCAGAATTAGAAAATAATGATGGAATTGTTAACGACAGAGTTTCAGAGATAGATCAAGAACGATTTAGATTCTTAGAATTTTATAAAATAAAATTTTCTGGAGATTGGTATACTAGTTTACCTAAAAAACTCGTTTTTAAGTCATCGTTCCAATTTGGATTCTTAGGTGCTTATAATGAAGATAGAGGAGTTATTCCTTTTGAAAGATTTCAATTAGGGGGTAGCGGTTTAGGAGCAACAAGTGGTTTAGCTTCTTTAGAAAACATTGCTTTAAGAGGGTATCCTGATGGCCGAATTGTTTCGACAAGTAGAGATTTAGAAGGAGAAGAAGTTTTAACATCAAGTGGTTCAACTATTTTTAATAAGTATTCATTAGAATTACGTTACCCAATTAGCTTTAACCCGGCGGCAACAATTTATGCATTAGGTTTTGTTGAAGGTGGAGCTGCTTATGATAGTTTTAAGCAATTTGATCCTTTTACATTAAATCGTTCAGCAGGTTTAGGAATTCGTATATTTATGCCTGCATTTGGATTGTTAGGAATTGATTTTGCTTATGGTTTTGATCCTTTATCAGGAGAAACAAGTCCTAACGGATGGGAAACACACTTTGTATTAGGGCAGCAATTTTAATTTTTGGCATGATTTTTTCAATAAGCTAAAAAGAAATTTGATGAATTTTAAATTAATATCAGTTATAGCGTTATTTTTAGGTTTAACAGCCTCAGCGCAAAAAGGAGTTAGAGTTGGTTATATAGATATGGATTACATTTTAGAAAATGTAGCCGAGTATGCCGAAGCTAATACCGAGTTAGATAAGAAAGTTAAAACTTGGAGAACTGATATTGAATTAAGACAAACAGAATTAGATAATATGAGAAAAGTATTAGCTAATGAAAAAGTACTGTTAACTAAAGAACTAATAGAAGAAAGAGAAGAAGATATTCTTTTTAAAGAAAAAGAAATGATCGACTTTCAGCAACAATGTTTTGGTCCAAATGGGTTATTAGTAAGGCAAAAACAACGATTAGTACAACCAATACAAGATCAAGTGTTTAATGCAGTACAACAAATAGCTAAAAATAAAAATTTTGATTATATATTTGACAAATCTGCTGATGCCGTTATGTTATATACAGCAGATAAGTTTGATGTTAGCGATTTAGTTTTAAGATCAATAAATAGAACATCAAAACGAACGCAGTTAAAATCTAAGTCAGATAAACGACAATTAGAATTAGATGAGAACAACACATTAGAGCAAGACAAAGAATTACAAGAACGAGAAAAAGCTTTAGCAGATAAAAAAGCAGCTAGAGAAAAACTTAGGGCAGATAAAATAGCAGAATATGAAGCTAGAAGAAATGCTTTAATTGAATTAAGACAAAGAAAAAAGGATTCTATAAATGCCTTAAAAAATAAATAACCAAAAATAAATTTTTAATAAATTACCAAAATGAAACAAATTAAAACTCTTTTAATAGCATCAGCATTATTTTTAGGATTATCTAACGTTGCAAACGCACAATCTAAAGTTGCACATATTGCATCTCAAGAATTAGTTAATCAAATGCCAGAATACAAGGCAGCTAATAACGAATTAGAAAAATTACAAAAAACTTACGATGCAGAAATCAAAAATATGCTTACTGAATTACAAAGTACAGTAAAAAGATTTCAAGCTGAAGAGTCTACGAAAACACAAGAAGAAAATGCAAAAAGAGCTGTAGAGTTACAAGCAACAGAAAAAACAATTGCTGAATACCGTCAAAATGCATTAAAAGATTTACAACAAAAAGAAGTAGAGCTTTTAAAGCCTGTTATAGAAAAAGCAAGAGTTACAGTTCAAAAAGTAGCTAGAGCTAAAGGATATGAGTATGTATTAGATTCTACTACAGGAACAGGAATCATTATGGCTGATGGATATAACTTAATGAATGATGTAAAGGCAGACTTAGGAATCTAAGAAATAAAAAGCTTTAAATAATTTATAAAAAAGGCTACCATATATGGTAGCCTTTTTTTATTTTTAAATTAAATGAAAGAACAACCAATTGGAGTATTTGATTCCGGTATAGGAGGAACCTCTATATTAAAAGAAATAGTTAAACTTCTTCCTAATGAAGATTATATATATATAGCAGATAGTGCAAATGCACCATATGGTCAAAAATCAGCAGATCAAATTATTGAATTGTGTAAAAAAAATGTAGATTATCTGTTAGCTAAAGATTGTAAACTTATAGTTGTAGCCTGTAACACAGCAACAACTAATGCTATAAAAGTTTTAAGAAATACCTATAAAGTGCCATTTATTGGTATTGAGCCAGCTCTAAAACCAGCAGTATTAAATACTAAAAATAACATAATAGGTATTTTGGCAACTAAAGGAACTTTGAATAGTAAATTGTTTGCAGGTAAAATATCTGAATATTCACAAAAAACAAAAATTATAGAGGTAATAGGTAAAGGTTTAGTTGAATTATTAGAGCAAGGTGATTTTACTAGTGCTAAATTAAGGCATTTAGTAGCTGGTTATTTAGAACCTATGTTAGTTCAAGAAATCGATTATTTAGTTCTAGGTTGTAGCCATTACCCATATTTATTACCCATTATAAAAGATTTAGTACCTAAATCGATTAAAATTATAGATTCAGGAGAAGCTGTAGCAAAACAAACGGTAAACATATTAAAGATTAATAATTTATTGAATACCAAAAATAATATAGGTAAGAGGGTTTTTTATACAAATTCTGAAACTAGTGTTATAAAATCTATTTGTAAGAGTTTCTTTTTAAAATATCAGATTAAAAACATGTAAAACCGACATATTAACAGTTTTTTTTGATAAAAAACAAAATAATAACATTAAGTGTCGGTAAAATACATTAATAATCGCTATATTGCGACTAGTTATTATTTAACTTGCTAAAAACTAATACGTTATGAAAATATTTGTTTGTTCTTGTTTTTGTTTGTTTTCATTTTCTATGTTTTCTTCTAACTTATTAGAAAAGAAACATGTAGAGGTTTCTGATATTTTAGTTAAAGAAATTACTTTAAATACTATAGATGAAAAAGAGGTAGTTTTTGAGTGTTATCATACTGTAAAATGGTTGTATAAAGAATTTCCTTTCTTAAAAAAGTTAGATGCATTAGCGTAAATTATTTTATGTTAATTATTAAGTAACATACTTAAGTGTAGAAGTTTCATTTATTAACTTTGTATAAAATTTTTAGAATGAAAAGCTATACAATTACACCTTCGAAAACTTCTCATGAGGGTATTATGAAATTTGAAGCAAATTATTTTATAACTCAGCACATAAGTTATGAATTTGCTAATATTGAAGAAGCTAAAATATCACCATTAGCACAACAATTATTTCATTTACCTTTTGTTAAACAAGTGTTTTTAGCACAAAATTTTATAGCTATTAATAAATATGATATTGTTGAATGGTCTGATGTTCAAAATGAAGTGGCTGAACAAATTACCACATATTTAAACTCTGGTGAACCTGTAATAAAAGTAGAGGAAACTAGTAATAAAAAAATGCCGGTTACTATTTATGCCGAAAGTACTCCAAACCCTTCAGTTCAAAAGTTTGTGGCTAATAAAAAATTAGTATTGCAAACTTTAGAATATAAAAACATTGATGATGCTATAGATGCTCCTTTACCAACAGCTTTATTTAGTTTCCCGTTTGTTAAAGAAGTTTTTTTAGATGATAATTATGTTTCTATAACAAAGTATGATAGAGTAGAGTGGAATGATATATCAGCTGATATAAGAGAGTTTTTACGTGATTACTTAGAACAGGGTAAAGATGTAGTTACAGAGGTTTCTAATCAGGCAGAAACTGCTGTTGGGCAAGAAAATATTACTTCTCAAGAAATTGATGTTACTCATTTAGATCAAGTTTCTCAGCAAATAGTTAGTATTATAGAAGAGTATGTTAAACCAGCAGTAGCTAGTGATGGAGGTAACATTCAATTCCAAGAATATAATGCTGAAACTAAAAATGTATCGGTAATTTTACAGGGGGCTTGTAGTGGTTGTCCATCATCAACATTTACGTTAAAAAATGGTATTGAAAATATGTTAAAAGAAATGTTACCAGGTAAAATAAATTCTGTTGAAGCTATTAATGGTTAGTATTTTTTATAATTTACTTATATTTAATATGTTAACTAATCTTAATATATTAAAAAATGGCAGTATTAAAAGTAATTGAAGTTTTAGCAAATTCAGATAAAAGTTGGGAAGATGCAACAAAAAAAGCTGTAAAGCATGCATCAAAATCGGTAAAGAATATTAAATCAGTTTTTGTACAATCGCAAAGTGCTACTGTAGGAGACAATGGAGAAGTAGAAGAGTTTAGAGTTAATGTTAAATTAAGTTTTGAAGTGAAATAACTTTAATATTAATACGAAGAAAATACTTCCTTAAAGTTTTTGTAAAAATAAAAAAGCGTATCGACTAAATCGATACGCTTTTTTACTTTTGGTACTATCATGAAAATTAAAAATCAAATGATTTTAAAAAAAATAATCACACTTGCTTTTATAGCTTTATTCTTTAGTTGCAATTCTCAAAATAACGATTTAGAAAATAAACAGGAGTTTACTAATAAATTGATACATGAAACCAGTCCTTATTTATTACAGCATGCACATAATCCTGTAAATTGGAATGCTTGGAATAATGAAAGTTTAAAAGAAGCTAAAGAAAAGAAAAAGCTCCTATTAATAAGTGTTGGTTATTCAGCTTGCCATTGGTGTCATGTAATGGAACACGAAAGTTTTGAAGATACATTAGTAGCTTCAGTTATGAATAAAGACTTTATCAATATAAAAATTGATAGAGAAGAAAGACCAGATATTGATCAGGTTTATATAAGTGCTGTGCAATTAATGACAGGCCATGCTGGTTGGCCATTAAATGTTATTGCTTTGCCAGATGGTAGACCAGTTTGGGGTGGTACTTATTTTCCGAAAGGAGATTGGTTAAATGCATTAACTCAAATTCAGAAGATATATGAAAACGAACCAGAAAAATTAATTGAATATGCAGATAAGTTAACTAACGGAATAAAGGCAGTTAATTTAATAAAACCGAATCCTAATGCTATTCAATTAAAAACAGAAACGATAAAAGAATCAGTAGTTAATTGGAAAAAAAAGTTTGATTATAATAAAGGAGGTTTAAATAGAGCTCCTAAGTTTATGATGCCTAACAACCAACACTTTTTAATGCGCTATGCACACCAGACTAATGATAAAGAGTTAAAAAAATATGTAATAAAGACTTTAAATCAAATTTCATATGGTGGAGTTTACGACCATGTAGGAGGTGGTTTTTCAAGATATTCTACAGATGATAAGTGGCATGTTCCACATTTTGAAAAAATGCTTTATGATAATGCGCAATTAGTTAGTTTATATAGCGATGCTTATTTGTTAACTAAAGATAAGTGGTATAAGCAAGTAGTTTACGAAACTTTAAATTTTATAGAGAAAGAATTAACTACTACCGAAGGTGCTTTTTATTCATCTTTAGATGCGGATAGCTTAAATAAAGAAGGAGAGTTAGAGGAAGGTGCTTTTTATGTGTGGCAAAAAGAAGAGTTAGAAGAAGAATTAGGGGAAGACTATAAGTTATTTGCAGACTATTATAATATTAATTCTTACGGTTTATGGGAGCACAATAATTATGTTTTAATTAGAGAAACATCGGATAAAGAATTTATTGAGAAAAATAATTTAACTGAAGAGGTTTTTTTTCAAAAACAACATGATTGGAAAAAAAGCCTTTATGAGTTAAGAGAAAAAAGAACACGACCACGTTTAGATGATAAAACTTTAACCTCATGGAATGCTTTAATGTTAAAAGGATATACTGATGCTTATAGAGTTTTTAAAGAAGAAAAATTTTTAAAAGCAGCCATTAAAAATGCAGAGTTTATTTTAAGTAAACAAATGGAGGCTGACGGTAAACTATGGCATAATTATAAAGGAGGGAAATCTAATATTAACGGGTATTTAGAAGATTATGCTGCAGTTTCAGATGCTTTTATAAGCTTATATCAAGTTACGGCTAATGAAATTTGGTTGCATAAAGCTAAGTTGATGATGGATTATACACAAACTAATTTTTATGATCAAGTTAGTAAAATGTTTTTCTTTACATCGATTCAAGATGCAGCTTTGGTATCTCGTAATATAGAAACTGCTGATAATGTAATACCAGCTTCAAATTCTATAATAGCAAAAAACTTTTATTACTTATCGCATTATTTTTCAGACCAGGAGTATCTAAAAAAGTCACAAATAATGCTACATAACATGCAGCCTAATTTTGTTAGCTATCCTTCGGCTTATAGTAATTGGATGGATTTAATGTTAAATTTTACAGATGATTTTTACGAAGTTGTAATAACAGGTAAAGAAGCAGAAAAAAGATTAATAGAATTAGAAGGGTATTATTATCCTAATAAATTAGTGGCAGTAACAACAAAAGAATCTGAAGAGGCTTTATTTAAAAATAGATTTAATCCTGAGAGCACTAATATTTTTATATGTGTAAATAATGCTTGTAAATTTCCTGTAAAAACAACAAAAGAAGCTTTAGAATTGTTATCAGAAAATTAAAAGTAATAATTTTGAAAAAAGAAGTAACATCTCAAAAAAGCAAACGTTATTGAGCTTGTTAACCACTTAAAAAACTTACAATGATTAAAAACTTAGGAATTTCAGAAGCTAATATTATAAAACTGCAAGAGTGGGTTTGGGGCTTTACACCTAAAATAGTTTCAGCAATAGCAATACTTATTATTGGTTGGTGGATAATTAAAATAGTAAATAAATTTATTAAACGTTATTTTAAAAAGAGCAATTACGATGAAACCTTAGAGCGTTTTGTACAAGATTTAATTAATTGGGGATTAAAAATTGGACTTTTTATTACAGTGGTAACACAGTTAGGAGTACAATCAAGTTCATTAATAGCAATGTTAGGTGCTGCAGGTTTAGCTATTGGTTTAGCATTACAAGGTTCATTAGCAAACTTTGCTGGAGGGGTTTTAATTTTAGCTTTTAGGCCATTTAAAAATGGTGATTTTATTGAATCTCAAGGCGTAATGGGAACCGTAAAAGAGATTACTATTTTTACTACTAAAATTTTAACTTCGGGTAACCAAGTTGCAATTTTACCAAATGCAAAAGTATCTAATGACACTATTAAAAACTATAGTGCAGAACCTATTCGTAAAGACATTATGACCATAGGAATATCATATGACAGTGATATTAAGTTAGCAAAAGATACTTTAATGAATTTGCTAAATGAGCAGGAACAAATATTAACAGAGCCAGCACCACAAATAGTAGTAGCTAATTTAGGAGATAGTTCTGTAGATTTATCGCTTAGGTTTTGGGCTAAAAACGAAGATTTTTGGGCAGCACATTTTTATACTTTAGAAGAAGCTAAAACTCGTTTAGAAGC
>CAZJGP010000238.1:0-8540 GCA_964545595.1 uncultured Flavobacteriaceae bacterium
AAACCCTTTTGGAGCTACATTTACACTTACAACTGGTGCTGCTAGTACTGGTACTTTAACTCTAGTTTTACGTCATGAACTTGATAAAGCTGACGGAGATGCTGTACTAGAAACTCCAGGTGGTGAAACTGAAGTTAACACAACATACCCTATTGAAATTGTTGAAACTATAGCAGAATAATTAAGCTTAACTAACTTAAACTACTTTTAAAAGAGTTCTTTAGTTTAAAACTAAAGAACTCTTTTTTTTATTAAAAAAACATAAACAAATAGATCTAACAACCAAATAAACATTAATTTAACATATAAAATAACTATATTATACACTTATACAAGATAAAGCGCTTATATTGTAAAAAAGCATAAAACTACTACTTAGAACAACTAACTACTACATGTATTTTAAATCTTTTTTTTATTTTTTAGCTCTATGTACTTTTCTTTCATGTGGTAATTCAAAAAAAGAACTTTTAACCGATAAAGAAAAACAATGGTTAAAACAAAAAGGAGCTATAAAAGTATCTACTTATGGTAACTACCCTCCATACCAATTTGTTAATACTAAAGGCGAAATGGATGGTATTTTTATTGATTACATTAAATTGATAGAAAAAAAAATAGATGCAAATTTCACTTATATTAATTACAACAAATGGAGTAATGTATTAAACGATGCTAAAAACAATAAAATTGATTTAATATCTGAAATTCAAGAAACTAAAGAAAGATCTAATTATTTACATTTTTACTCTCGCCTTTTTGATGGTCAATTTGTAATTACAACTAGAAAAAAGATTTTGAAGCCCCTACTTTCTCAAGTATTATTACTAAAAAAATTGTAGTTCCTAAAAACTATGTTATTGCCACCCTTTTTAAAAATGATTATCCTAATATTAATTTGTTTTATGAAGAAACTGAGCATGACTTTTTTAATTGCTTTAAGTAACGGAAAGTACGATGCTTATATTGGTGTAGAAGATAACACAAGCTTTCATATTGCCGAAAACAATTTATCAAACTTAATAATTGGCTCTAAAGCCCCTTATAAGTATAGACCAATAATTGCCACTAGAAATAATGATAAGATATTAGAAGGTATTATTGAAAAAAAGATATTCAAAACGCTATTGAATCTAGGGGTGATACCGTAATAAGCAAACCCATAAATCTTAAGGAGTTTCAAAAAATTATTGTTACTTTTTTAAATTAAAAAGAGAAACATTTAAACTTTATTGAGGAACAGAATCTTTGTCAAAAAACAAATCATTGCTATAAATTGTACTTTTTGCTACAATAGTCCATCCTTGTAATGTAGTACTGCTAAACAGTGTATGCAATTCTGAAAGTAGTCTGTTTTTAGAGTTATTAATAAATGTCGATGTTTTTATCTGTATCTCTAAACGGTTATCTACTAATGCACTTATTTTATTATAATCTTTAGGTTCAAAAGGATTTAAATAGTCTTGTTGAAGATCATAATAAGTTAATTTTGGTATAATTTGTAATTCAGGATCTGGAATATTCGAAACTAAAATTATTTTATCAACCTCATTTACTTCAAATTGTATTTCCTTTAAATTATAACTAGTAATTGCTTTTGCCTTTACTAAAACAACTGCTTTTTTTTCAGCGCTAAGTAAATCTAAATACAAATTTTTTACATCTGAATACGTAATGATATCAGAAAAATAGCCCTCATTAACAATTAGTTTACTTACATTTTTTATTTGCTCTTGAATAATTTGAGAACCATTAATACTTGTAACACTTTCATTAGATGTACTAGTGGTGTATTTACTATAAAGTAAAACACTTAAAACTCCAATAATTAAACCTAAAGCAACTTGTTTCATGAGATTAAAGCTACTAAAAAATGTAGTATAAAAAAACACCATAGGAGAACGAGTTCATCTATGGTGTTTTTTTATACTACAACTAAAATTTAGTTCTTTTTTTCTGGTGGGTATTTAGCTAAAACTGAAGTTACAATTTCTTTTATTCTTTCTTCTTTAGCTTCGGGGCCCTGAACAAGTGGTGCTTGCCCTATTCCTTGCCAAATTAATTCTTTTTTATTCGCGTCAATTAAATCTATATACAATGTACCTTCTACAGTTTCATAAGTATCTATATAGCTTCCTCTTCCTGCAAAAGGACCCCATCCCCATCCATAATTATATCCGTAATAATTTTGGTAAGCATAAATACTTGTTTCTGCCTGAGCATCAATTCCAATTAATAAATCAGGAGTAGCCGATTTTACAAAGCCTTTACTAATCATTGCTTCTTCTATAGATCTAAGAATTCTTTTCTTATCTAAATCACTTATTTCTAATTGATCAACACTAGGCTTAAAAAAAGCAAAACTTTTATAATTTGTAAAACTTGTACGTGTATCATAATCCGTACACACACTTACTGTGGCACAAGATAAAAACAAAAATAAACTCGCTATAAGGCTAAAAAAAGATAATTTCATAATCATATATTTTAATTAAAAGACACAATTATTATACCGAAATTACAATTTTTACTGAGTATTTTTATCAAACCCATATGGACAATGCCTACACCCACTACGACAACAATGACCACGTTTTAAGTGGTATTGTTCGGTAAAGCATTTATAACCTTCAGGAGTCCAATAATAATCTCCTTCTTCTGGTTCAATATATTTTTTAAAATCCGACATACTACAAATGTAGTATCTTACAGCAAGATGAGAATACTAGTTAGTAAAATACTTTTTGCAAAAAATTATCACGGGATAGCCTTATGGCCATTTATTATTTTAAAGTACAAACATTTAAAAAATAACGCTGTACTACTCAACCATGAAAAAATTCATCTAGCACAACAAATTGAATTACTCATCATTCCTTTTTACATATGGTATGTAATAGAATATGTAGTTAAATGGTGGATCTATAAAAATCGTTATAAAGCATACTGTAACCTTAGCTTTGAACGCGAAGCATACACAAATGAAAACAATCTTAATTATCTAAAACAAAGAAAACCTTGGGGTTTCTTAAAGCATTTGTAATTTTGTGTTATGCTAAAAACTATTCCTAATCAAAAAATTGAACACCCTATTTTATCTAAACACAAAATAGAACTATTCATAAAGAGAGAAGATTTACTACACCCACACATTTCAGGAAATAAGTTCCGAAAACTAAAATATAATATTCAAGAAGCTAAAAACTTGAAACACGATACCATATTAACTTTTGGCGGTGCTTATAGTAACCATATAGCTGCTACAGCTGCCGCAGGAAGTTTTTATGGATTTAAAACAATTGGAATAATTCGTGGAGAAGAACTAGCCAATGATCTTGAAAAAACTTTAGCAACCAATACTACTTTAGCTTTTGCAAAAGAACAAGGCATGCAGTTACATTTTATTAGTAGGAGCGATTATAAACTTAAAGACACTCCTGAATTTATTGAGAAACTAAAAAAACAATTCTCCAAATTTTATTTAGTACCTGAAGGTGGCACCAATGAATTTGCTATAAAAGGTTGTAAAGAAATTTTAACACCTGAAGATGAAAGTTTCGATGTTATTTGCTGCGCTGTTGGAACTGGAGGCACAATAGCTGGCTTAATAAATTCTGCGAAAGCTCACCAAAAAATAATTGGTTTTCCTGCTTTAAAAGAAAACTATTTGCATGATGAAATTGCAAAAAAAACAATTAATATAAATTGGTCTTTAAACCGAAATCATCATTTAGGAGGTTATGCAAAATACAATGACTCACTTATTGATTTTATGAATAGTTTCTTTGATCAACAAAAAATACTTTTAGACCCTATTTACACAGGCAAATTATTGATGGGTCTTTTCAATGAAATTGAACATAATAATTTTCCCAAAAAAACTCGTATTTTAGCCGTACATACTGGTGGGCTTCAAGGTATAGCTGGCATTAACGCTAAACTTAAAAACAAAAACACCACTCTTATTAAAACAAATCATGAAATTTAAAGTAGTACTTGCCACAATTATTGGCTCATTATTATTATTCTCTTGTAAAAGTAGACAAATCGTTTCTTCTCCTCAAAAAAGAACTCCACAACAATCAACACGTGTTGTTAAAACACAGCCTAAAAAAGTTGAAACAAGAAAAAGCATTCCAAAACCAACAACCTCAACTGCACTTTCTAAAAGAGAAATTTATATAAACACATACGCAGAAATTGCAATGGAGCAAATGCGCCAATACAAAATACCTGCTAGTATAACTTTAGCGCAAGGTATTTTAGAATCTGGTTCAGGAGAAGGGCAACTTACACGTAAAGCTAATAACCATTTTGGTATTAAATGCCATAATTGGAAAGGTGCAAAAGTGTATCATGATGATGATGAAGCACAAGAATGTTTTAGAAAATATAGTAATGCTGAATTTTCATTTCAAGATCATTCTTTATTCCTTTCAGGAAGAAAAAGATATTTGAGCTTATTTAAATTAGCTAATGACGATTATAAAGGCTGGGCAAAAGGTCTACAAAAAGCAGGTTATGCAACCGACAAAAAATACCCTGCAAAACTTATTAGGATAATTGAAGCCAATAAGCTTTACAGGTACGATGCACAAGTACTTGGAAAGTCTGAAAAAGATGCTAAAAAAACAACAGGTAAAGCAAATCAATACTCTGTAAAAAAAGGAGATACTTTATATAGTATTTCTAGAAAAAATAAAATTAGTGTTGAAGAATTAAAACAAATAAACGGTATTGAAGGGAATTCAATTTTTGAAGGACAAGTACTTTTTGTTAACCCATTAACAAAGGATTATTAAATATGTTATATAAAAGAAGTAGCGCATTATTTGAAGATGCACAAAAAGTAATTCCTGGTGGAGTAAACTCTCCTGTTAGAGCCTTTAAAGCTGTAGGGGGAACACCTATTTTTGTTGAAAAAGCAGAAGGAGCTTATTTATATGATTCTGACGGAAATAAATTAATAGACTACATAAATTCATGGGGGCCTATGATTTTAGGTCATGCACATGCCCCTGTGGTAAATGCAGTTATTAAAAAAGCTAAACTAGGAACTAGTTTTGGTATGCCTACCGAAATTGAAACTAAAATTGCTGAATTAGCAGTAAGTATGGTTCCTAACGTTGACAAAATTCGTTTTGTAAACTCTGGTACTGAAGCTTGCATGAGTGCCGTTCGTTTAGCCAGAGGTTTTACTGGAAAAGATAAAATTGTAAAATTTGCAGGTTGCTATCATGGTCATAGCGATTCTTTCTTAATTCAGGCTGGTAGTGGTGCCGTAACTTTTGGTAGCCCAAATAGCCCTGGAGTAACTGAAGGTACTGCTAAAGATACTTTGCTTGCCGATTACAACAATTTAGAAAATGTTGCTCAATTAGTTGAAGCTAACAAAAACGAAATTGCTTGTATAATTTTAGAACCTGTTGCTGGTAATATGGGTTGTATACCTCCGGCTGAAGGTTTCTTAGAAGGCTTACGTTCTTTATGCGATGACAATGGTATTTTATTATTGTTTGATGAGGTTATGACTGGTTTTCGTTTAGCTCCTGGTGGAGTGCAAGAACGCTCAGGTGTAAATGCTGACATTGTTACTTTTGGAAAAGTAATAGGTGGTGGTTTACCTGTAGGAGCTTTTGCTGCTCGCGAAGAAATAATGAATCATTTAGCCCCACTTGGCCCTGTTTACCAAGCCGGAACTTTAAGTGGAAACCCATTAGCAATGGCGGCTGGTTTAGCAATGTTGCAAGAGTTAGATGCTAATAGAGAAATTTTTAAAAGCATTGATGAGAAAACAGCATATCTACATAAAGGAATTGCTGAGGTTTTAACTAAACATGGTGTTACACATACCATAAACCGATTAGGTTCTATGATATCGGTACATTTTAGCGAAACTCCTGTTACCGATTTTAAAACTGCTGCAACTGGAAATAATGATACTTTTAAAAAGTTTTTCCATGGTATGTTAGAAAACGGAATTTACATTGCACCTAGTGCTTTTGAAACATGGTTTATAACCGAAGCTTTAACTTATGAAGATTTAGACACTACCATTGCTGTAGTAGATAAAATTGCACCAAGCTTAAAATAACATGTTATAACTATCATTTAAATATAACAAATGAACACAACAGCCCAATTAAAAGAAATAGCATTAGTATTCTTTAAATTGGGCTGTTTTGCTTTTGGTGGTCCCGCTGCACATATTGCTATGATGGAGCAAGAAATTGTACAGAAAAGAAAATGGTTTTCTCAAGATCATTTTCTTGATTTAATGGGAGCTACTAATTTAATACCCGGACCAAACTCTACCGAAATGACTATGCATTGTGGTCATGAACGTGGTGGTTGGAAAGGTCTTTTTATTGCGGGAATATGCTTTATTTTTCCTGCAGTAATTATTACAGGTATTCTTGCTTATTTATACCAACAGTACGGGCAATTACCACAAGTAACCCCTTTTACGTACGGAATAAAACCAGCTGTTATTGCCTTAATTTTATCGGCAGGATATAAACTAGGCAAAAAGGCTATTAAAAATTATTTTTTAGCAGTATTAGGAATATTTGCGCTAGGCGCATATTTATTTGGCGTTAGCGAAATCATACTCTTATTTAGTTGTGGTTTAATAGGAATTTTATTTTACAACTTTAAAAAACAAAAAGTAGCTTCTATCATTCCTGTTTTCTTATTAGGAAGCGCTAGTACAATTAATGTATTACTTTCTTTTTTAAAAATTGGTGCTATCCTTTACGGAAGTGGCTATGTATTATTTGCCTTTTTAGATGCCGAACTTATAGCAAACAACCTACTTACTAAACAACAATTAATTGATGCTGTTGCTGCTGGTCAATTTACACCCGGACCAGTATTATCTACCGCTACTTTTATTGGCTGGCAATTAAATAGTTTTTGGGGAGCTATAGCTGCTACTACAGGAATATTTCTACCTTCTTTTTTGTTTGTTTTACTACTAAACCCTTTAATTCCTAAAATGAGAAAATCAAAAACAATTAGCTCTTTTTTAAGCGCTGTAAACGTAGCTTCAGTTACATTAATTATTGGGATTTGTATTCAAATGACTAAAGAAATTATTGTTGATTGGAGAACAATAATTATAGCATTACTAAGCTTAATTGTTGTTTTTGGCTTCAAAAAAATCAGCACTATGTATTTAATTATTGGAGGGTCATTACTAGGTTACTTATTAACCTTAGTCTAAGTTATAGTTTATAAAATACGACTTCTTTTTTTCTTTCTTATCTGGAACACGTTCATAAATAAGTCGAATATCTTGTACAGCAGTTGTAGAGGTATTAAATGTTATTTCTTCATCAATCAATTCTATTTTTGGGGTTGGCACAAAACGTCCATTTTCATCAAAACATTGCATAAACAAATCATTTGAATCGTCGTAATCAGGAGATTCCCATGCATATTTAGGTTTTTCATTTGGCAACACCTCTTTGTTACTTCGGCTTAAAGCCAGAAAAAAACCAACCAATAATCCACTCAAATGCCCCTCCCACGAAATTTTAAAATCTACAGGTGCCACATACCAAATCATACCTCCGTAAACAAAAACAACAAAAAACGAAACTGCTAATAAACGCAAATGCATTGTTAATAAGCCTTTCAGTAATAAAAAGCCAAATAGCATATAAATAATTCCACTTGCCCCTATATGATATGAGGTTCTCCCTAAAACCCAAGTACCAATACCTGTAAAAATAAAACCAATAATTAAAACTTTTTTAGCTGCAGAATTATAAAAATAAAACAGTGCAGTACTCAATATTAATAAAGGCATGGTATTATGCCATAAATGAGAAATATCACCATGTATAAAAGGTGAAAATAATATTCCTTTAAGCCCACTAAATTCTCTAGGCAAAACTCCTAGTTTATTAAAACTAATATCCCATTTTACCTCAACCCAAAAAACCAACCATGTTACCAAAACAAAAAGCATTGGCAAAAGCAACATATGCTCTTTAAAAGGTAAAACAGATTCTTTTTTCATTACTATTAAATTACAACAAAAAACAAATCAATAAGTTCTCCACAGTCTATAGTAATGAAAAATTGTCAGTTGGTGTTAGGTTTTCTTTTTTTTAAGTATCGAAAAAAAAGAAAACTATTTATGTTCCTTAAAAAAAATTATTTTTGTTGCATGACTACACCTTTAGCTGAAAGAATACGCCCAAAATCACTTAACGAATATTTAAGTCAACAACATTTAGTTGGACCAAATGGTGCTTTAGCCTTTCAGATTGAAAAAGGAATACTGCCCTCTATAATTTTATGGGGACCCCCTGGTGTAGGAAAAACTACTCTAGCATCTATTATTGCAGAAACTTCAGATAGACCTTTTTACACCTTAAGCGCCATAAACAGTGGAGTAAAAGAAGTGCGAGAAGTTATTAATTTAGCTAAAAAAGATGGTGGTTTATTCACCACTAAAAACCCTATTCTTTTTATTGATGAGATTCACAGATTCAGCAAATCCCAACAAGATTCTTTGTTAGGTGCTGTTG
>CAZJGP010000239.1:0-3461 GCA_964545595.1 uncultured Flavobacteriaceae bacterium
AGATACGGAAGAACCTTATGTAGAAATAGAAATTGGAGATCAAGAATATGAAAGAAGAGATGTTGAATTAGGAATTTCTGATGGAATCAATGTGGAAATTTTAGATGGAGTTACTGCTGATGATGAAATAAAAATTTGGAATAAAACTTCTAAGAAAGATAAAGAACCTGGAGATAACTAGATTGTATATTAAGTTAATAGTACAAAAAAAGACCAAATCTTATAAATTTGGTCTTTTTTATTTTATTAGGTTTTAGTTTTAAGAAAACTGTTTCGAAACTTTTTCTGCTTTTCTACTTTCAGAATAATCATAAAAGCCTTCTCCTGATTTCACCCCTAGTTTACCTGCCATTACCATGTTTACTAGTAAAGGGCAAGGTGCATATTTGGGGTTTTTAAAACCGTCATACATTACGTTAAGGATAGATAGGCATACGTCTAAGCCAATAAAATCAGCTAATTGTAATGGTCCCATCGGGTGTGCCATACCCAGTTTCATAACGGTGTCAATTTCTTCAACACCAGCAACACCGTTGTATAAAGTTTCAATAGCCTCATTAAGCATGGGCATTAAAATTCTATTGGCAACAAACCCAGGATAATCATTAACTTCAGTGGGTGTTTTTTGAAGTTTTTTAGAAAGCTCCATAACTAACTCAGTAGTTTCATCAGAGGTACTATACCCTCTTATAATTTCAACGAGTTTCATTATAGGAACTGGATTCATAAAATGCATGCCTATAACTTTTTCGGGTCTTCGAGTTGCGGCCGCAATTTGTGTTATCGAAATAGAAGAGGTGTTGGTAGCTAAAATAGTATCAGGAGTACACAGTTCATCAAGCTCTTTAAAAATTTTTAGTTTTAAATCAATATTCTCAGTAGCGGCTTCAACCACTAATTGAACCTTGTTAATTCCCGTTGCTACAGCAGTGTGCGTGCTTATATTTTCAAGGGTATTTAATTTATCTTTTTCTGAGATTTTCTCTTTAGAAATGAGTCGGTCTAAATTTTTAGTTATGGTTGCTAAACCTTTATCTAAAGCAGCTTTAGAAATATCAATCAAATTTACATGATATCCATTTTGGGCAAATACATGAGCTATGCCGTTTCCCATAGTACCAGCTCCAATTACTGCAATATTCTTCATAACTTTTATATTAACAACTAAAATTAATCTTTAAAACAATCAATAATTTGTAATGCTACTTTTAAGGCTTGTGTTCCTTGTTTTAAGGTGACTACAGGTGTAGTATTGTTATTTATAGCATTAGCAAAGGTTTCTAATTCATCTAAAATAGCATTGTTTCCTTCTATTTCAGGGTTTTCAAAATAGATTTGCTTTTTAAGTCCTTCAGCATTTTGTAATATCATATCAAAATCACCAGGATTTTCTGGAGCATCTTTCATTTTTACTACTTCAACCTGTTTCTCAAGAAAGTCTACAGAGATGTAAGCATCGCGTTGAAAGAAACGCGATTTACGCATATTCTTTAAAGATATTCTACTAGCAGTAAGATTGGCTACACAACCATTTTCTAATTCTATTCTCGCATTTGCAATATCAGGAGAATTACTTATTACGGATACGCCACTAGCATTAATTTGTTTTACTTCAGAATTCACCACACTTAATATAGCATCTATATCGTGAATCATTAAGTCAAGAACTACGGGTACATCAGTGCCACGAGGATTAAATTCAGCCAATCGATGTGTTTCGATAAACATAGGGTTTACAATATTGTTTTTTACCGCTATAAAAGCAGGATTAAAACGCTCTACATGGCCTACTTGCCCCTTTATATTATGTTTTTGTGCTAAAGCGAGTAATTCTTCGGCTTCTTCTAATGTATTCGTTATTGGCTTTTCAATAAAAATATGTTTCCCTTTTTCAATAGCTCGTTTTGCACAATCAAAATGCGAAAGGGTAGGGGTTACAATATCTACAACATCTACACTATCAATAAGTGTATTTATATTTTCTATATATGAATACCCAAATTCATCAGCTACTTTTTTGCCATTAATAGCATCGGGATCATAAAAACCTACTAATTCGTATTTTTCAGATTCATTGAGTAAACGAAGATGTATTTTTCCAAGATGACCAGCACCTAAGACTCCAACTTTGAGCATATGTTTTAGTTTTTATCAAAAATAGGGAGATTTGTTTAATTACCTTGATTATAATTTATACTAGTTTTTTAAAAATATTTTGAAGCAGATAAAAAAACAAATGCCAAAATTCAGGAAACTTTTTTAACTTCGTAACACCAAAAACGAACACTTTTAAATACTCTATGCCGCACTCAAATCTGTACCCTACTTATTTTTTGAAGTCTTACTTTATTTTGTTTAATGTATATATAGTAAACAAATGAGAGATACTTTAAAACATAGTGGTATGAGGAATAAATTGGCTAATGTTCTCATATCTAAAGGAATAGCGAACACGGTTGTTTTAGATGCAATACGTACTATACCTAGACATTTATTTATAGATAGTAGTTTTGAAGGGCATGCTTATCAAGATAAAGCTTTTCCTATTGGAGCAGAACAAACTATTTCTCAGCCTTATACTGTTGCTTTTCAAACCGAGTTGTTAGAAATAACTCAAGGAGATAAAATTTTAGAAATAGGAACCGGAAGTGGCTACCAAACAAGTGTTTTGTTGGAACTAAAAACGAAAGTATATACCATAGAACGACAACGTGAACTTTTTAAAAAAACGAATCTCTTTTTTAAAAAGATGGGGTACAGACCTAAGAAGGTGATTTTTGGAGACGGTTATAAAGGGATGCCGGAAGAAGCGCCATTTAATGGAATAATAGTTACAGCTGGTGCTCCTGAAGTTCCAAAAGCATTATTATCTCAATTAAAAATTGGTGGACGATTAGTAATTCCTGTTGGAATTGACGAACAAATAATGACACGTTTTATTCGTAAATCAGAAAAAGAGTTCGAGAAAAAAGAATATGGGTCTTTTAAATTTGTTCCTCTTTTAGAGGATAAAAATTAAGAACTAGTTATTGAAGTTTTTCTTAATACGGTCTAGATCTCGTTTATTATCTCTATCTTTTATTGTATTTCGCTTATCATAAAGTTTTTTTCCTTTTGCTAATGCTATATTCACTTTAGCAAGGCCATTGTCATTTAAAAACAGGTTTAAAGCTATAATGGTAAGTCCAGAGGTGTTTACTTCTCGGTGTAATTTTTTTAATTCTCTTTTATTTAAAAGTAATTTCCTTTGTGCCTTTGGTTTGTGGTTGTAATGTGAACCATGAGAATATTCTTCAATAGTCATGTTTATGATAAAAAGTTCTCCTTTATCATTAAACTCGCAAAAACTTTCGGAAATAGATGCTCTACTTGAACGTATTGATTTTATTTCAGTTCCACCTAATACAATACCTGCAGTGTACTTATCAAGTATTTCATACTCGAAACGAGCACGTTTATTT
>CAZJGP010000240.1:0-15169 GCA_964545595.1 uncultured Flavobacteriaceae bacterium
TATTATAATGGAGTAATCTCATATTTAATGAGTTACTTTTTTATTTTTGTATAGAGCTTTTTATAAATATTAATATTTATAATTGTCATTTTATAACAATATATAATATGTAAAAAAATGTAATTCTTTTATAAAAGAAAATTAATAACTATTAAACTTAATTATATGATTAACATTTTATTAAAAATTAGAACATTTTTACTTGTAGGAATTTTAATTTTTTCATTTTCATGTTCAGATGATGAAGGTGAAATTGAAGAAGTAATTACAGATATTGAAAATGTAGAAGAAGGTCAAGAAGAAACTCCTGATAATGAAAACCCAGGTGGAGAAGATTCTAACAATGATGACTCAAATAATGGAGGTTCAGAAGAAGTTAACCCTAATGATATAGTTGAATTAGAAGCCGAAAATGCTTTTGGTTTAAATCCAGAGTTAGAACCATGGGAAAATTTCGATTTAACTGATTGGGGGTTAGATACACCAGCACCACGTCCAGAAGATGAGTGTAGAGCAGTTCGTATTGATGAAGATGAATGGGATACATTTAGAACAAGTACATCAGAAGAATATTTTTTCACTCATACTGATGGAGGTATGCGTTTTGTAAGTCCGGTTGGTGGAGTAACAACTAGTAGATCTTGTGATTCTGGCTTCCCTCGTTCTGAATTACGAGAACAATTACGTAGAGGAGATAGAAGTATTTCAACAACAGGAGTAACCAGAAATAACTGGGCTTTAGGTTACCAAGAACCTAATCCTGATCACGGAGGAAGAAATGGTGTGTTAACAGCTACTTTAATAGTTAATAAGGTAACTACAACTGGTGACTTTAATTCTAAACATCCAGGTCGTACTATTATTGGTCAAATACACGCTAAAGATGATGAGCCTGCACGTTTATACTACAGAAAATGTCCTGATAATGAATATGGATCTATTTACTTAGAACATGAAATTAGAGATGTAGGAGATGTTACCTTTAATCTAATGGGTAGTGAAAACTGTATTGATAACCCAAGTAATGGTTTTCGTTTAGGAGAATTATTCTCTTATGAAATTATTAATGAAGGGCAATTTGTAAGTGTTTACATTTATGAAGGAGATATTGAAGGGCAAGAAAGAGCTGATGCTGTAGCTAGTACAACTGTAGATATGACAACTGTTGAAAGAGATGGTGTTGTAGGAAGTGGTTATGATGAACCAACTCTAGAAGATGGAGAGTTAGAAGATGAGTGGATGTACTTTAAAGCAGGTGCATATACACAAAACAATACAGGAGATCCTGAAGATACAGATATCATTACTTTTTACCGTTTAAGTAATACACATGATGCTAATTAAAGGCATAATGTTAATGTTTATAAGAACAAAAAAAAGGAGCTCAAATTTTGAGCTCCTTTTTTTGTATAATTTAGAAATTAAATTATTAATTAATTTTAGGGTATAAATGTGATCCCATTACATCAAGACTTAAAATATTGTCTTCATCAATTAAATAAGAATATAAAACTTGCCCCCAATACTTACCATCGGTAAAATCTACTATAGCCCATTTATGGTTAATAAGTTTTACTCGATCAATAATAGTATTTCCTTCTAAACCAACTAAAGGAACAAAAGAGTTGTCTCTACTAGCGCTATTTTTAGAAATTAAAGCCGATGTTACTAATTCTTCTAATTCAGGAACAGTGTATCCTTCTTCTTCAATATATTCTGTGGCGTACTCATCAAATTCTAATGAAAAATAGCTTAAATCAAGCATTTTATTTTCTAAAGAATCTTTAACAACATCAAAAGATTTTACTTTTTCAGTCAATCTTTCAATTTTAATAGCATCAGCTTCAAATTTCTTTTTAGCATTTACTTGCTGAAACAAAATATACAATAGAGCTAATACAAAAAGGTATAAAAACAGTTTACTTTTCATTTTATAAGGTAATATTAATTAATTTCTAAACTTAAGCCATCGTATGCTAAAAACACATTTTTAGGTAATTTTTTTTGAACTTCATCATGAAAACCTAACAAATGACTAACATGTGTTAAATAAGCTTTTTTTGGTTTAACTTTTTCTATAAATTCAAGAGCTTCTTTTAAAGTAAAATGACCATGATGTTCTTCGGGTCTAAGCGCATTTACAATAAGAGTATCTATATTGTTAAAATGAATTAAAGAGGTTTCAGGTACTTTTTTAACATCAGTTAAATAGATAGAATTTCCAAATTTATAGCCAACAATAGGCAAAGCGCTATGCATAACACGTATTGGTGTAACTTCCTTATTTTTTAAACTAATAGGAAAATCAGGTTTAATATGATTAATAGCTACTTTAGGCTTACCAGGGTAAGTGTTATTATTATCTAAAATATATTCAAAACGTTGTTTAATAGCTTCCATTACATTTTCTTCTGCATATAAAGGAATATCTATTTTTTGTCTAAAAAAGAAAGGTCTAATGTCGTCAAGTCCAATAATATGATCGGTATGTTCATGTGTATATAGTATACCATCAATACGGCTTACATTATTGTTAAGCATTTGTTGTCTAAAATCAGGGCCAGAGTCTATAATGTAAGTATAATCATCCCATTGAACCATTGCTGAGCAGCGTAAACGTTTGTCTTTGGGGTTATCACTTAAACACACAGGGTGAGTACTACCAATAATCGGTACTCCTTGAGAAGTTCCTGTGCCTAAAAAAGTAATTTTCAAAATATAAGTTTTTTAACAAATTTAACGCAAATTGATATTAATAAGATTATGCTTTAAAAAAAATATAGAAAGCATTTTATGTTAAATTTTGGTTGCTTAACTTTACGAAGAATCAAACTTGTTTATTATGGCAATAACTTTAGTCGGAGATCGTGAATTTGATCCCATTCCATCTATTAAGAGTAAATGTTTACGTATAAATTTAAATGAAAATATATACGGAACATTTAATGAGATTGGGGCAGGGCAAGAGACGGTACGTAATTTTTTTCAAGCAGGTGGAGCTTCTGGTACTATTGCTAAGGCAATGAGTGCTTATGATAAAGATTTTAGTGATGCCATTTATGGTATTGAAAATGATGGTCGTTATGTTACCGAAGCGCGTTTGAAAACAATGCTTTCTAAAGAAATGGGGCATATGGAAGAGCGTATTTCTAGAGATAAAAACCCTAGAAAATTGTTCTTTAGTTTTGCAAATACTGTTGCTACAATAGATTTTGCAAAAAAATATAAAGGACATGGTTGGGTTGGTATTCGTTATCAAACAGACCCTGAGCAAACTGAATATAATGAAATAGCTTTACATGTTCGTTTCCATGAAAATGATGCAAGACACCAACAATATACATTAGGAGTTTTAGGAGTAAACCTTATTTATGGAGCTTTTTATAAATACGATAAGCCTAAGAAGTTGTTATCTTATTTATATGATCATATTGATAAAGATAAATTAGAAATAGATACTATAAACTTTTCAGGTCCTGCTTTCGCAGAAGTAGACAATCGTTTAATGAGTCTTCAGTTGGTTAAAAATGGAATGACTCAGGCCATTATATTTAATCCTGAAGGGAAAAATGAATTACCAGCACGTCTTTTGTATAAAAAGAATATATTGGCATTCCGTGGTAGCTTTAGACCAGTTACTAATGTAAATATGGATATGTTAGAAACCTCATTAGAGGTGTTTAAGCAACAGAATCGTGTTAACCCCGATAAAATTCAAGTAGTTTTTGAAATTACGTTATCGAACTTAATGGCTGAAGGAGAAATAGACGAACGAGACTTTATGGACCGTGCACGTTTACTTTGTCATTTAGGGCAAACGGTAATGATTTCTAATTTTAAAGAGTATTATAAGTTAGTAGAATACTTTTCAAACTATACTAAAGAGCGTATAGCACTTTCTATGGGAGTTAGTAATTTTATTGAAATTTTCAATGAGAAATACTATCGTCATTTAAGTGGTGGTATTTTAGAGGCTTTTGGTAAATTATTCTTTAAAGATTTAATGGTTTATTTATATCCATTAAAAGACCAACAAACTAATGAAATTACCAATAGCGATAATTTAATTGTACACCCACGTATGAAAGAGCTTTATAAGTTCTTTAAGCATAATGGTAAGGTAAAAGATATTACTACCTATAACCCTGATTATATGTCAATATTTTCAAGAGATGTTCTTCAAAAAATAAAAGAAAGATCTCCAGGTTGGGAAGAAGAAGTACCAAAAGGAATTCCTGAAATAATAAAAACAAAAGGGTTATTTAGTTACAAAGAAGTAAATATTAACGACTTTTAATCAAAAGCCAATCTATACTAAATAGATTGGCTTTTTTTTCTGATTAAAGAATTTGTTAAGAGGTAATAAATACATATTTTATTTCGAAATTTGCAGCATGAGTAAAGTATTAGATGAACAAGAGTTGCATAATTTAGCAATGAACATTGTTGGTAAAGATTTAGAAAGCCAAGGATATGAATTTTTAGCAGTTAACAGTAAACTAAAAAAAGACCCTCAATTTGTTGCGTTAAAAAAAGGGAAACTCCATTTTGTATTAGTACAAGCAGTTTTATACCCAGATGACCCTAATATATATGATGTTGTTTTTTTTGAGACAATGAAACAACATGCTTTAAAATTTAAAGCACGTACGTTTTATGCTCCTGTAGGTTTAGCGAATGCTAAAAACTATGAATTACCAGTTACTGACGATGAAGATTATGTAGTTAACTACCCAGGAATTAAAGAAATATAAGTTAGTTTTTTATGAAATATTTAGTGATTGCTTTTTGTTTATCAATATTTTTTTCTTGTAAAAAAAAGAGCGAAAATAATATTCTTCTTAAGCAAGAAACAGGTCAAGCTCTAGGTACAACATATTCTATTTTGTATTACGAAAAGCAAAATAATACTGCTATTAAACAAAGTTTGGATAGTATTTTTAGTGCAGTAAATAACTCAATGAGTACTTATATTAGTACATCCGATATTTCTAAAATTAATAAAGGAGATACCACAGTTGTAGTTGATGCTATGTTTAAAGAGGTTTTTAAAACTTCAGAGGTAATCTATAAAAATACAAATGGATATTTTGACCCTACTGTAGGAAGTTTAGTTAATGCTTGGGGTTTTGGTCCGCAAAAACTAAAATTAAAAATGAATACAGAAACGGTAGACTCTTTAATGCAATATGTTGGTTTTAATAAATTAAAATTAAAATCGGGTAGTATAAAAAAAGAAACTCCTAATGTATACATTGATTTTAATGCTATAGCTAAAGGGTATTGCATTGACCGAATAGGTGCTTATTTAGATAATAGGCATGTAGATAATTATTTAATAGAAGTAGGAGGTGAGCTATTATCTAAAGGAGAACATTTACAAAAACAAAAAACTTGGACAGTAGGTATTGATAACCCTACGCAAAATGAAGAAAGAACATTATATGCAACATTGCCTTTAAAAGATAGAGCAATGGCAACATCGGGTAATTATCGTAAATATAGATTAGATAGTATTTCAGGTAAAAAGTATGTACATATTATTGATGCAAAAACTGGTTTTACTAAACCTAGTAAAATATTAAGTGTTTCGGTTTTAGCACCTAGCTGTGCTGTAGCTGATGGTTATGCAACCGCCTTTATGGCTATGCCATTAGAGAAAACAAAACAGGTATTAAAAGAAGATAATAATTTAGATGCTTATGTAATTTATAGTGCTCCTGATGGGGAATTAAAAACATATGAAACTGTAGGTTTTAAAATTAATTAGAAGGAGTAATTAATTTGTGTTTCTATTGTAAATAAAACAGCCTCGTTATTATTAAATAACGAGGCTGTTTTTATGTATAGATTTAATACTATTTTAAAGCACCAATCATATCTTCTGGTTTAACCCATTCGTCAAATTCAGCTTCAGTTACATAACCTAAACGAACAGCTTCAACTTTTAAAGTAGTTCCGTTTTGGTGTGCAGTATTTGCAATTTCAGCAGCTTTATAATAACCTATTTTAGTATTTAAAGCAGTAACTAACATTAAAGAGTTGTTTAATAACTCAGTAATACGAGCGTGGTTTGGCTCAATACCTTCAGCACAGTTGTCATTAAAAGATACACAAGCATCTCCTATTAATTGAGCACTTTCTAAAACATTAGCAGCCATTACTGGTTTAAAAACATTTAATTCAAAATGCCCTTGCATACCACCAACATTAACAGCAACATCGTTACCCATAACTTGCGCACAAACCATAGTTAAAGCCTCACATTGTGTAGGGTTTACTTTTCCTGGCATAATAGAACTTCCTGGCTCATTTGCCGGAATAATTAACTCACCAAGACCACTACGAGGACCAGATGCTAGCATTCTAATATCATTACCAATTTTGTTTAAAGAAACAGCTAATTGCTTTAAAGCACCAGAAGTTTCTACTAAAGCATCATGCGCAGCTAAAGCTTCAAATTTGTTCTTTGCAGATACAAAAGGAAGTTTTGTAAATTCAGCTATATATTCAGCAACACGTTTAGCATATCCGTTTGGAGTATTTAAACCTGTACCAACAGCAGTACCTCCTAAAGCTAATTCAGCCATGTGTGGTAATGTGTTTTTTAAAGCAACTAAACCATGATCTAATTGAGAAACATAACCAGAAAGCTCTTGACCAATAGTTAATGGTGTAGCATCCATAAAGTGAGTACGACCAATTTTTACTACATCTTTAAAATCGATAGATTTTTTATGTAATGTATCACGTAATTTTTCAACACCAGGAATTGTTACTTCTAATAATTTTTTATAGATAGCAATATGCATTCCTGTAGGGAAAGTATCATTTGATGATTGTGATTTATTTACATCATCGTTTGGTTGAATAGCTTTTTCACCTTCACCAATAACTTTACCAGCTAATTGTTGTGCTCTATTGGCAATAACTTCGTTTAAGTTCATGTTACTTTGCGTACCAGAACCAGTTTGCCATATTACTAATGGAAATTGATCATCATGTTTTCCTTCAAGGATTTCATCACAAGCTTGTCCAATTAAATCTCTTTTTTCAATAGCTAAAACACCTAACTCACAGTTAGTATAGGCAGCAGCTTTTTTTAAGTAAGCAAAACCATAAACTATTTCAAGAGGCATTGAACCTGCTGCACCAATTTTAAAATTGTTACGTGAACGCTCAGTTTGTGCACCCCAAAGTTTATCGGCAGGTACTTTTACCTCACCCATAGTGTCTTTTTCTATTCTATATTCCATTGTATGTATTTTTGAGAATCAAGTAGCAAATTTAATAAAGCCCATGATTATTATCAAGAAACTAAGCTAGTTTGATTTATTAATATAATGTAAATTTTAAGTTTAATTATAGTTTTTTTATGTGTTAAAAAAAATTAAGAAAATTTAGTATACATTATTAAAGAGTTTCTATATTTGTGAAAAAATATATTATGTTTGAATTTGACCAATATTTAGGTTTTTTAGCTTTTTTAACCATTTTAACAATAGGTTTTTGGTTAATGATTTTTTTAACTTCTATCATTCCTTTTTGGATAGCAGGAGCTGCAATGGAAGCTATTAAGTATAAAGGAAAAAAAATTGAGTATAAGCCTTAATTTTTTATTTACATAGAATTAATTTTTTATTGATTATAAAAAGATACCAATAAAATTGGTGTCTTTTTTTGTTTATATAATATTTGTCTTTTATTGAATAGTACATAAACAATATGAATTATTTGTTTTTAGCTTTTTTGTTTTATGATAATGTTAAATTTTTTCATAAAAACATACATTAAAACTAACTGCTAACAACTTATAAGTTGTTAGCAGTTAGTTTTTTAGAAATAAAGTCCCTAAAATTAGTTGAATGTATAAAATAATTATTTTCTTCTATTGTTTCTTCTTCTACTAGATCCACCAGCGTTTCCTCCTTTGTTTCTAGCAGCTTTTCGTTGTTTAAAAAACTCTTGTTTCTTTCTATTTTTTTCTTTTTCAAATTCCTTTTTCTCAGCAGCAGTCATAGGTTTATCCGTTTGCGGAAAAGGATGGTCGCTTATTACTGGTATTTTAAGTTTTATTAACTTTTCAATATCTCTTACAAAAGCATTGTCTTCTGGCTCACTAATAGAAATAGCAACACCTTCTTCACCAGCTCTACCGGAACGCCCAATACGGTGTACGTAAGTTTCTGGTATATTTGGAACATCGTGGTTAATAACATAACGTAACTTGTCAATGTCAATACCACGAGCAGCAATATCAGTAGCTACAAGTACACGAACCTCGCCAGTTTTAAAGTTTTTTAAAGCTTTTTGACGCTGGTTTTGCGATTTACCACCATGAATTGCAGCAGCAGTAATTTTTTGTTTAATTAAGCTTTTTACAATTTTATCGGCACCATGTTTTGTTTTTGAAAAAAGAAGAACTTGGTCCATTTTTTCATCTTTTAAAATATGATACAACAACTCTTTTTTATCTGCTCTATTAGTGTAGTATAAATATTGTTGTATAGTTTCGGCTGTTGAAGAAACCACACTAACTTCAACCTTTTTAGGATTATTTAAAATAGTATTAGATAAGTCAACTATGTTTTTAGGCATGGTAGCCGAAAAGAAAAGCGATTGCCTTTTTTTAGGAAGCATGCTAATAAGTTTCTTAATATCATGAACAAACCCCATATCTAACATACGGTCCGCTTCATCTAAAACAAAATACTCAATATGTTTTAAACTAATAAAACCTTGGTTTATTAAATCTAATAAACGACCAGGTGTAGCAACTAAAACATCAACTCCTTTACGTAAATTTCGTACTTGTGATGCTTGGTTAACACCACCAAAAATTACCGTATTTCTAATTTTAGTATTCTTGCTATAATCTGTAAAATTTTCATCAATTTGTATAGCTAATTCACGCGTAGGCGTAATAATTAAAGCTTTTATTTTTGAACTATTTTGATAACTATTAGCTAAGTGTTGAACTATAGGTATAGCAAAAGCAGCTGTTTTTCCTGTTCCTGTTTGTGCTATACCCATTACATCATTACGTTCTAATAATAATGGAATAGCTTTAGCTTGTATAGGAGTAGCTTCTGTATAGTTTTTTTCTTTTAACGCCTTAAGAATTGGCGGTATAATTTTTAAATCTTCAAATGTCATAAATATAATTGTTGTCTCCACGTTTTTAAATCATTAGCTTTAAGTAAACTTTTATTTAATGATTTGTTTTGTTTACTTCGAAGACGCGGATGCTTTGAAGGTGGTACAAAGAAACAACAATTAAATACATTAGTATCTATGTTTTATTTTTAAGAATTAATTGTCTTTGTAAAGGGTTCTATTAAAAGTAGTTCTTTTTTATTATATTTGATTATTCATTTAATAACGCATAATTATTAATTATAGGTCTAATAACGAATAGTGTAAACATATGCGTTTATGAATATTTAACTTTAAAATTCATAAATGTATATAGCCGTTTTAACATCCGATTGTATTAATTCTACTGCATGGACAGCAAAAGAACGCGAGTTAGTTATGTTTACTTTAACTAACGAGTTAAAAGCAATTCCAGACAGTAAATATGAATTTTATCGTGGAGATAGTTTTCAGTTAGTTTTACAAGATGCATCGCAAGCGTTATTAGTTGCTTTATTACTTAAAACATCTATCAATAAATTACTTTTAAAAAAGGATAACTTTAGCTCAATACAAGCTGATATTAGAATTTCTATAGGTTTAGGACATGAAAGTTTTGAAAGTTCTTTAATTGGGCAGTCAGACGGAAGCGCTTATAAATTTTCAGGAAGAAGATTAGATACCATGAAGAAAGAACAACGAATTTTATGTGTATCTTCAGACCAAGAACATTTTGACGCAGAGTTTAATACAAGTTTATTGTTATTTGAAGAAATTTATAAACGATGGTCTATTGCTTCTGCTCAAGCAGTGTATTTTAGCTTAAAAGGATATAAAGAAACTCCTTTGGCAAAATTATTAGGTATTAGTCAGCCATCAGTAAATAAACGAAAAAAAGTTGCTTCTTGGAATAGTATAGAAGTATTAATAAAACGTTTTGAACAAGCGGTGAATAAACAATTTTGAAATGCAAATAGTTTTATTGTTACAGTTAATATTAGCTCATATTTGTACTGATTTTATATTTCAGACAAAAAAGATAGTAAAGCAAAAAAACAAGTATAATGTTAGGTCATGGCATTTACATGCACATGCCTTGCTTAGTGGTTTTTTAAGTTTATTATTTATTAACAAGTGGGAGTATTGGTATGTTGGTTTGTTTATAGCATTAACTCATTTTTTAATAGATTGGTTAAAAATACTTTCTAAAAAAGAGAATTTAAAATACTTTTTAATAGATCAATTAGCACATATTATAGTAATAATAATGGCTTGGTTATTTATAGGAAATCAATTTGAAAAAGTATTAACTAGTGTGCTAGAAACAATAACATCATTAACTTTTTTAATGATAACTATTGCTTATTTAATAGTCATTTTTCCTTTAGGTCTAATAATAGATAAGGCTACTAAAAAATTACAAAAAGAAGTTAAAGAAAGCGAAGAATTAGAAGAGGGTTTAGATAAAGCAGGGCGTTATATAGGAATTTTAGAACGTATTTTAGTATTAACTTTTGTGTTATTAAATCAATTAGCGGCTATAGGTTTTTTAATAGCAGCAAAATCTATTTTACGTTACGGCGATAAAGATAGTAAAGGAGCACGTAAACAAACTGAATATGTATTAATAGGTACGCTATTAAGCTTTACAATGGCTATAATTATAGGTTTGTTAGTTCGTTTTACAGGCGTTATATTGTAAAACAATAAGCATTATTTTTTTCGAAATTAGGTTAAAATAAAATAAAGAATGAGTTCGATTAGTGTTAAGGACTAAAACGAATTAAATCTTACCTTTGTATTTATGCATACCAATAAACTTTCAGACTGGCTACCAACAACGAATAAAGAAGTGAAAATTCGCGGTTGGAAGGAATTAGATGTTATCTTATTTAGTGGAGACGCTTATGTGGATCACCCTTCATTTGGGCCAGCGGTTATTGGTCGTATTCTCGAAAGTTACGGATTAAGAGTTGCCATTGTACCGCAACCAAGTGTACATGATGATTTACAGGATTTTACAAAATTAGGGACCCCAAAATTATTTTTTGGAGTTACTGGTGGTTGTATGGATCCAATGGTAAGTAATTATACGGCAAGTAAAAGAAGAAGAGATAAAGACGCCTACACTCCGAATGGAGATAAGGGGTTTCGACCAGATTATGCAACATCGGTTTATTCTAAAATATTAAAAGAAAAGTTTCCGGATGTTCCTGTTTTAATAGGAGGTATCGAGGCGTCATTACGCCGAGTAACACATTACGATTATTGGAGTGATAAATTATTACCTAGTATTTTAGAAACTTCTAATGCCGATATGTTGGTTTACGGAATGGGTGAGCAACCTTTACGTGAAGTGGTAGAACTTTTACAAAAAGGAGTTCCTTTTTCTAGCTTAAAAACCGTAAAACAAACGGCTATTTTAATAGATAGTAATGAAAAAATACCTAAAAACAAAAACTGGGATGATGTTGAAATACAATCTCATGAAGTTTGTTTGAAGGATAAAAAGAAATTTGCATCGAACTTTAAAGTTGTAGAACAAGAATCTAATAAACTTAAAGCTAGAAGAATTTTTCAAAAAATAAAAAATCGAACTTTAGTTATCAATCCGCCTTATCCAACTATGTTAGAAAAGGAAATTGATGCTTCATTCGACTTACCATATACTCGATTACCACACCCTAAGTATAATAAGCGAGGACCAATTCCTGCTTTCGAAATGATTAAGTTTTCTATAAATATTCATAGAGGATGTTTTGGAGGGTGTAGTTTTTGTACCATTTCGGCACACCAAGGAAAATTTATTGCAAGTCGTAGTCAAGAATCTGTTTTAAAAGAAGTTGACAAAGTGGCTAATATGCCAGACTTTAAAGGATACCTTTCAGATATTGGAGGGCCTTCGGCAAACATGTATAAAATGAAAGGGAAAGTGCAGTCCATTTGCGATAAATGTGTAGCACCTTCATGTATTTCGCCAGTAATTTGTAGTAATTTAGATACTTCTCATAAGCCATTAACACAGCTTTACCAAGCAGTAGATAAACACCCTAAAATTAAGAAATCATTTATTGGTAGTGGTATTAGGCACGATATGTTAGTGCCTGAATTCAATAAGAATGCAGACCCGAAAGAATTAGATGATTATACGGAAGAGGTAATGACAAACCATATTTCTGGTCGTTTAAAAGTGGCTCCAGAACATACGTCGGATCCTGTTTTAAAATTAATGCGTAAACCATCGTTCCAGTACTTTCATAAGTTTAAAGATCGTTTCGATAAAATTAATATAAAGAAGAATCTGAAACTGCAACTGATTCCATATTTTATATCTAACCACCCAGCTTGTGAAGTAGAAGATATGGCAAATTTAGCTGCTGAAACTAAAGATATGGGGTTCCAGTTGGAACAAGTACAAGGTTTTACACCAACGCCTATGACAGTTGCTACGGTTATTTATTATAGTGGTTACCACCCGTATACTTTAGAGCCAACAAAAACTCCAAAAACCAAAAAAGAAAAAGAAGAACAACACCGTTTTTTCTTCTGGTATAAAAAAGAAAATAGAGGGTGGATTACTAAGACTTTAAATAAAGTAGGTCGTAAAGATTTGGTAAAAGCTTTAGTGCCTGAAAAAGAAACTAAAGGTTGGAAAAGTATTAAACCAAAGCCAGTTAAAAATACTTTTGACGATGCAATTCCGGAAAAGGAATCACGAAGAAAACCTAAGTATAAAACTAAACAAAAGCCTAATAAAAAGAAAAGACGTCGTTAAATAAAACAACAACGTTTGTTTCATTTTTTAAAGTAGAAGATAATGCCGCAACTAGAGGTTATCGAAGAAAATAATGACTATTTAGTTATTAATAAATCAGCCGGACTTATTACTGAAAAAAGCCCGTATGAATCGGTTACGGTAGAAGATCAAGTTTTTAATTATATTTTAAAAAAGAAAAAGAAACCTTATGTAGGTATAGTACATAGGTTAGATCGTGTAACGAGTGGAGTGTTAGTACTAGCTAAGAAAAAAAGTATTTTGGTACAATTTAACGCGATGTTTAGTAGTCGCAAAGTGCAAAAAACATATTTAGCTATTGTTAAAAATAAGCCTGAAAAGAACAAAGGAAACTTGGTGAATTTTTTGGTAAAAAATAACAAAGAAAAAAAAGCTACTATTGTTACTACTAAAACAAAAGAATCACAAAATTGCTCTCTTTCGTATAAAGTAATTAGTCAGAATAAGTATGGTTTTTTATTAGAAGTAAAGCCTAAAACAGGTCGTTTTCATCAAATAAGAGCACAATTATCTAATGTAGGTTCTCCAATTGTAGGAGATGAAAAATATGGTTCTAACGAAAAATATTTACCATTATCTGTTTGTTTACATGCTTGGAAATTAACTTATGAGTTAGAGGCTACTAAAGAAACAAAAACGGTTATAGCGCCAATGCCTAAAAATAAATTTTGGGAATTTAAAATGTAACGTGCTTTGTATGAAACGTTGCGTATAAAAGTACACTATATTTCGGATTAACACAGTGCTGAATTTTTTTATTTTGTTTAAATTTTCTCTTTTAAAAGCTAAATTAAAAATTTGGCGGACTTTGTAAATATCCATAAACCTTTCGGTTTAGCACTTATTAGCTATGTTTTATACACCGTGTTGGCAACAGGCTTTATTCTTCTGTTGTTATTTCATTCAGAAATTTTATTAAATTGATTTTTGAGATATTATTATTTCCTTTTTCGTCTAAAAAGAATTTAAAATAATCTTGTTCGTTTCTAAGTCGATATTCTCCTAAGTATATGTCACAAAGGCAAAGTTGGTTTGATATAGTCGGTTTTATGTTTTCTTGTAATAACTTTTTATTGATAATTTTTAATATTTGTTCTTTCTTTAATTTTAGAGTCTCTTTTTTTCTAAATTTTTGATATTGAGGTTTCTCAATATATTCATCTAGTAAATACGTATATCGAGTTGAACTCCATTCGTCTCCATTTCGTTTTATTTCAATTAATTCCTCAAATATAGCTCCGCCTTCTGGAAACCTCCAAATTCTCATAATTTCATCAGAGTCAAAAAAATCAAAATCTCCAAATCTTTGTAAATCGTTTGGAATTGTTTTCAGTTTAATAACTTGATTTAATTCCTCCTTTGTAGTTTGAGTAATTCCTTCTTTCAATTCAACTTTATTGAATTCTGAGTTTGATTGGTTTTTAAACGAAACAAAAGTTGAAATAAGGAGTAATATGTTTAATGTGTATTTCATTTTTTAGCTTGTTGCTAACGGTCTAGTTTATGTAAGGTAGCGTGTAAAAAGATACTAACTTTTCTTTTTTAAAGCCAAATTAAAAATTTGGCGGTCTTAGTAAATAAACATAAACCTTTCAGTTTAGCACTTATTTAGCTATGTTTTATACACCGTGTTGTAATGCGTTTTTATTTCGTAAGCCCTATTTTACAATTTTCTCTTAAGACAAATTCTCCATTTAGTTTGCTCAAAATCAAATCGCCAAACGTCAAATCTTTTTTCTGTGTTGTTCTATCATAAAGGGTTTTATCAATTTTGTCATATGTCTTAATAGAAATATTTTTTATAAATAGACTATTGATTATTAATAGGGGTAATTTTAAAATTGCTAAAATGAACGTTTTGAAACTAATAAAATCCCCTTCAGAATCGAAATGTTCATTATAATCGAATCTATCAAAATTCACATCATATTTATTTGAAAAATCTTCTAATAAAAATAAATTGTCATCACCCCAAAGTCCTAAATCATCAACAATTTTTGTTTGTAAATTTTCAACTTTCATACTAGACTTATACTCTAGAAATTTTTTAACCTCTAAATAAGATTCTTTTAATTCAGTGTATTTAAATTTCATAATTGCGATTTTGTATTGTCCTGAAATAGGTTGACCTTTTTTTTGATATTTATAAGGTTAAAAATTCCAGATTATTTTGGTTTTTTCTGTACGATTTATAGTTTAAATTTTGATTTATATGGACGTATTTAGGAGTGTATAAAT
>CAZJGP010000241.1:0-8179 GCA_964545595.1 uncultured Flavobacteriaceae bacterium
CAACCCTAATATTGTGATTCTTACTCCGGGGTCGCATAACGAAACTTATTTTGAACATGCTTTTTTATCATCCTATTTTGGTTATCCTCTTGTTATGGGGAATGATCTAATAGTCCGTGATGGTTTTTTATGGATGAAATCATTAAAAGGTTTAAAGAAAATAGACGTAGTATTCCGTAGAGTAGATGATGCTTATGTAGATTCTTTGGAATTACGTGAAGACTCTCACCTAGGTGTTGCTGGTTTGTTAGATGTAGTTAGAAAACAAAATGTAACTATAGTAAACCCTATTGGGTCGGCAGTAGTAGAAAACCCAGGTTTAATACCTTTTATGCCAGCAATTGCAAAATACCTTTTAAACGAAGAGCTTATTTTGCCACAAATAGCATCGTGGTGGTGTGGTCAAGAAAAAGAAAAGGAATATGTTTTAAAGAATATCAAAAAATTAGTAATCAAAAAAATTGATAAAACTAATAGAGAAAGTATTCATTTTGGACAGTATTTAACAGATCAAGAAATTAAAGAAGTAAAGGCAGAAATTAATAAGAGGCCTTATAAATATGTTGCTCAAGAAAAAATAAGTTTCTCGACAACACCTACATTTAGTAAAGGTAAGTTTGAACCTAGAAACATGGTTTGTAGAACTTTTGCCATTGCTTCTCCTGAAGGAGGTTATACCGTAATGCCTGGTGGTTTAGTTAGAGTAGCTTCGGAGCCAGGAAATTTAAGAGTATCTAACCAACGTGGTGGTATTAATAAAGACTTATGGATTACTAACGATCAAAAACCTTTATTAGAAAATCAATTCCCTTTTAGGGAACAGAAAAGTTTTACTATTAGTAGTGGTTTAGATGACTTACCAAGTTTAACTGCTGAAAATTTATTTTGGGCTGGTCGTAATTTAGGTCGTACATTATCTGTTGCTCGACATATGCGTGTGGTATTAAGTCAGTTTAACGCACACCAAACAGAAAACACGAAACCTGATTCCGAAAAAATAATTACTCTTTTAAAATCGTTAACACATTTAACCAATACTTTTCCTGGTTTTGTTGAGGAAGATAAAGATGGTAAATTGGCTTTAGATACTCCTGTTACAGAACTGCATTCGTTAATGTTAGATGAAAACAGGTATGGAAGTTTAGCTAATACTATAAAACTATTTAACAATTCATATTTTTCAATTCGTAATTTATGGTCAGCCGATATGTGGCGTGTATTTTATGATATTAAAAAAATATGGAATGAATTAGTAGATAAAAAAGACCCTACATGTAATCAAATGGTGAAAACCCTAGACAGGTTAATAACTAGGCTTATTGCTTTTATGGGATTAATAGAAGAAAGTATTAAAGTAGATCAAGGTTTACTTTTATACTTTATTGGCTTACAATTAGAAAAAAGCTTACTTACCATAGCAAAAATGAGAGCTTTAATTGTAAATAAACATGACGATTATACAACGCGCGAGTTGTTGATTATGTTATTAAATAGCCATGAAACATTAAAACTATACATTCATACCTATAGATCAAATATTAGTATTGAAAATGTAATTGAGCTACTTTTAAAAGATATTAAATATTCTAGATCGTTAGCTTTTATGCTAAATAGAATTTGGAAGGATGTTACTAGTTTACCACATTCAAAACTTGGTGAATTACACGATTATGAAAGATGTGTAGTAGATGCTATTAATTTATTGAAAAGCAATAACATTGAGTTCTTAACGCATATTGAGCAAGGAAAATATACACGAGGTAACTTAGACTCTATGTTAGAACAATTAGCTGAGTTATTATTTGAAACATCACAAACAATTACCAACAGGTACTTTAACCACACATTAAAGCACGAGCAATTGGTTACACAAAATTTTACAACTAACTAATGAATATATCTGTTTCTCATACTACAAAATACAGTTACCAGTCGCCAGTAAGTTATTCGCACAACATAGCTACTTTAAAACCAAGAACTTTTGAAGGTCAAAAAGTATTAGATTATACTATTCAAATTAGTCCTGTTGCTAATGAGTTTTCTGAAAGAATTGATTTTTTTGGTAATTATATTACTCGTTTCTCTATTCAGGATGAGCATAAGGTTTTAAAGGTAATAGCTAAAAGTATTATCGAAAGAGATTATTCAAAAGTTAGAGAGACTTTTTTTAGTAAAAACTGCAAATCAGTAACCTACGCTACAGCATTAGAAATGCTTAAAGTTATTACTCCTGAAATTATAGAGGCTAAACAGTTTATACTAGACTCCACATTAATTAAGAATAATAATGAGGCTATGTTTAACTATGCCATGGAGTCTTTTAAACCAAACAGATCGGTGTTTGAGGCTACGTACGAGTTAATGACACGAATTTTTAAAGACTTTAAATTTGTTCCTGGTTTTACTAATGTTTCTACACCTTTAAGCAAGGTTATGAAAGAGAAAAAGGGAGTTTGTCAGGATTTTGCTCAAATTGCTATTGCTTGTTTGCGTTCCATAGGTTTACCTGCGCGTTACATGAGTGGGTATATTGAAACTTTACCACCACCTGGTAAAGAAAAACTAATAGGTACCGATGCTTCTCATGCTTGGTTTGCAGTATATATACCTTCGTTTGGATGGGTAGATTTTGATCCTACCAACGATCAAATACCCGAAAATCAACATATAGTTTTAGGTTGGGGGCGCGATTATTATGATGTCCCACCCTTAAAAGGGGTCGTTTATGGAAATGGTGGAAGCAAACTTAAAGTGGCAGTTGACATAAGATCTATTTAAATATTATTTTGCTGTAAATAAATTATTAAATAATTAATTCATCCCTTAATTATTACTAAAAAACTAAATATTATTTCATTAAATAACCATAGTTTTAACACAAAATAAATATTTATGAATAACAAATCACACATATTTTCTTCTTACTCAAAAGATCCTAAGTTTTTTGATGAAATTTTTGACGAGAACCATGATGTACGAACTATTTATAAAAGCTTATTTAACTTGTTTAAAGAAAAATCGGCAGTAGATTTTGATAACCTTAATAAAAAAGCAAAGGCCTCTTTTTTAAACCAAGGAATTACATTTCAGGTTTACAAGGAAGATCAAATGGAAGAACAAATTTTTCCGTTTGATTTATTTCCTAGAATTATTACTGCCGATGAATGGGAACATATTGAAAAAGGAGTTATTCAACGCAACAAAGCCTTGAACTTATATTTATGGGATATTTACCATGAACAAAATATAATTAAAGAAGGTATTGTGCCTAGATCTTTAGTGGAATCTTCTGTAAATTACTTAAAACAAATGCAAGGTTTTGACCCTCCGGAAGGAGTATATAACCATATTTGCGGAACCGATTTAATTAAGCATAGCGATGGTGAATATTATGTTTTAGAAGATAATATTAGGTGCCCTTCGGGAGTAAGTTATGTAGTAGGGAATAGGGCTGCACTAAAACGTGCTTTATTTGGAATATTTAATAACCATAATGCGCGTTCAGTAAGTAATTACGCTGAAAATTTATTAGAAGTAATGGAATCGTTTAAGCCACAAGGTGTTGATATTCCTTGTAGTGTGGTATTAACTCCTGGTGTATATAACTCTGCTTATTATGAACATTCATTTTTAGCAAAATCAATGGGAGTAGAGCTTGTTGAAGGTAGAGATCTTTTTGTTGAAAATGACTTTTTATACATGAAGACCATAAGAGGTTCTGAAAGAGTTGATATTGTATATAGAAGAATTGATGATCAGTTTTTAGACCCAGAAGAATTTATGAAAGATTCCGTTTTAGGAGTTGCGGGTCTAATGAATGTTTATTTAAAAGGAAATGTTACTCTAATTAACGCTCCTGGTACAGGTGTTGCCGATGATAAGGCTATATACACTTATATGCCCGAAATTATTAAGTACTATTTAAATGAAGAACCTATTTTAAAAAATGTGAAAACCTACCATTGTAGTATTGATACAGACTTAGAATATGTTATTAAAAATATAAAAAACCTTGTTATTAAACCTGTAGACGAGTCAGGTGGTTATGGTGTTTTAATAGGTGATAAATTAACTCAACCAGAAATTGACGAGGCTATAAAAAATATAAAAGAAGATCCTAGAAAATACATTGCACAACCAATAATGTCTTTATCTACGCATGCTACTTATATTGAAGAAGATGGTGCTTTTGCACCAAGACATGTAGATTTAAGAACTTATACTTTATTAGGAAAAGATAAAAGTTATGTTTTAAAAGGAGGGTTAACAAGAGTAGCGCTTCAAAAAGGAAATTTAATTGTTAATTCTTCTCAAGGAGGTGGTTCTAAGGATACTTGGGTTTTAAAAAAATAAAAAATGCTATCAAGAGTTGCTAATAATTTATTTTGGATGGGACGTTATTTAGAACGTTCTGAACACGTAGCTAGATATACAAATGTAAATTACTTTTCTTCATTAGATGCTCCTAATAAATTATCGCAATCGCGTCAATTTGTTTTCCAATCTATGTTATCGATGGTAGGAGAAAATGAAGACAAAAATAATAACGAAATTAAAGAAGCTGATTTACTTTTTAATATTTGTTTGAATAAGGATAAACAATATTCAATATACAACAATGTTTCTAATGCACGCCATAATGCTAATGGTGTTAGAGATGTTATTTCTACAGAGTTATATGAAGCTATAAATGTATTTTATCATAAAATTATTAATTACTCTAAAGAGGAATTAATAAATAATGATTTATATGCTTTTACAAGCGAAATTATTGATACCATTGGTATTTTAAGAGAAAAAATACAAGCTTCCTTAATAAACGATGATGTATACGCTATAATTATGTTAGGTGTTAATTTGGAAAGAGCGTATCAAATTAGCCGAATTATAACCTGTAAACACATTGATGCACAGGTTGCGCAAGGTAGTTATGGAGATAAAGTAGACAATAGTTACGAGTGGTCTACGCTTTTAAAATCAGTGCAATCATATGATATGATGCGTAGGTTTTACCGCAAGACACCAAGTGGTTTAAACACTTTAGAATTCTTAATTTTAAACCCTGATTGTCCAAGGTCAATTACTAATAGTTTAGTAGAAATTAGTAAACATATTAAAACCTTAAACAGAAACACCAATAGAATACCTGGTTCTGCTGAGTTTTTTATTAATAAAACAAAAGCGGAATACGAATATAAAACTATCGATGATATTAAAAATAATATTGAAGATACTATTAAGCACATAGGTGATTCTTTAAACACGATACAAGAAAAGTTAGATGCCGAGTTTTTTCATTATTAGAACAACATTAAAGACAAGATCTTATTAAATAATTATGATTAAATATAATGCTGTAGTAAGTTTCCCTATAAATGACAATGGTAATAAAAAGAACTATTTAGTTACTGTTTATTATAGTGATCGTGGTCTAGAAAATGATAAAATTATTGAATTAGCCGATATTAAAATTAAAACTCAAACTAAATCTTTAGGTTTTAATATTGAAGGCAATGGAACTATTTTAAAGAGAGATCATGTTAAAAAAACTATTTTTCAATAGAATACTTTTTAAACCTTATAAATTTATTTTTTATAAGGTTTAATAACTATTAATTATTTTTTTATTTTCTTTTTAAATTTGTAAGAGTAATTATATTCATTGTTATCACATCTTCTTTTTATACTATTTAAAAGTTTCTCTACTTCATCTAAACTCTTAAATCTAGATCTAAACGTGTCAATGCACATACTTAAAGACATTTCTAATCTTTTATCTATATTATCTTTGAAAAACTGATCTACATTATTTACTACTTGTTCATAGTCTTTCCTAACTTTTCTGTAGATATAATATAAGTAAAGTACAATTAATGAAATTATAATAGTTGATACTACAGGGTTAATTTCAGTAGAGCTGTTACCAAAAGAATAAGCATGAGAATAATTTAGAAACATATAATTTTTAAACTTTAAAAGTTAAATATAACTAACATTTTAATAGAAAAGGATTAATAATAAGGCTCTTTACAGATTTATAATTAAAAGGAAATAGTCCACAATAAATGGAAATAATCCATTTATTGAAAAATAAATACTATTTTAGCATTTGTCAAATTATATTAAAATGCACGATCAGTTATATGCCGTTATCGATGTTGAAACAACAGGTAATGGTGTTTTAGGCAATAAGATTACTGAAATTTGTATTGTTTTATTACAAGGGAATAAAACAATAGATAAATATACCACATTTGTTAACCCAGAACAGCCAATACCAGCTTTTATAACTGAACTTACAGGTATAAATGATTCTATGGTTAGTAATGCACCTAAATTTTATGAAATTGCACATAAAATTGAAGAATTAACCTCTGGAGCTATTTTTGTGGCACATAATGTAGCTTTTGATTATAATGTAATTCGTAATGAATTTAAAGAAATTGGAAAAACCTATACTCGTAAAAAACTTTGTACCGTAAAACTTTCTAAGAAAACAACCCCTGGCTTAGCTTCTTATAGTTTAGGTAAATTATGTAAATCGTTAGATATTCCTTTAAACGGTAGGCATAGGGCAGAAGGGGATACTGATGCTACGGTAATACTTTTAAAACATATTTTTAATTTAGATGCTAACTTTAGTGTAATTAATACGTTTTTAAAAACTAAAGAAAACACACCTTTAAACTTACCAGCATATATTAATAGAGAGCTTATTGAAGCTTTACCAGAAAAAACAGGAGTTTATTTTTTGAAAAATGAGGCCGATAAAATTATTTATGTTAGTAAAGCAAAAAATATAAAAAAGAGTGTTATTTCTCATTTTCAAGAAACAAAAAATAAAAACGAAATTTTAATAGAACAAATTCGTAATGTAGATTTTGAGTTAACAGGAACAGAGTTGATTGCATCGTTAAATGAAGTTGCATATTTTAAAACTTTAAATCCAGAATTTAATACTCCTTTAAAAAAGCCGGTTTTCCCATTTCAAATAATTCAATATATAAATAGAAAAGGTGTAATTCAATTAGGAATTGATCGATTAAAAACAACAGAACATACTTTTAATTTATTTTACAGTAAAGTGACAGCTTTAAAAAAACTAGAAGAACTTTCTGTAAAAAATCAATTATGTCCGCGATATTGTAATTTAGAATCTACAACCGAAAATTGTTCAGGTTATAAAACAAAAAGCTGTAAAGGTATTTGTCAAGATGAAGAATCAATCGCTTTATACAATATTAGAGTGCAACAAGCTTTAAACTCCATAACTAAAGAAAAAGAAACCTTTATTATTAAAGGTATTGGTAGAACTGATGATGAATTTAGTTTTGTACTCGTAAATGAAGGTGTTTATAAAGGTTTGGGTTATATATCAATGGATATTCCTATAAACGGTTTAGATGATTTTTATAATTACTTAGAACCTAAAGAGCATAGTTTTTATACCAATAAGATTTTACAAAATTATGCAAAAAAGAGTGGGAAAAACTTCATGTTTTATTTAGAGCAAATGAATTCTGTTACTTTGTAATTTCACTTAGAATGTAGTCGTAACTAATGTAACCGTTTCTGGGTTAGTACTATTTGTTAATGGAGTTAATTCAAATCGAACGTTGTTTATAAAATTAATCAAATAACAACCCCCTTCAGTAATTAAGTATTCTCCTGTTAAATTTAAACCAACATTATTATTATTAAAGTTTTGACAATTGTTATTAGATAAATAAAATTGCGAATTTGAAACGACTATGGTTTCATTAAAATAAGTGATCAACTCATGATTAGAAAATGTAAATTTAAAATCTTCATCTGTATTTAATAAATTCCATTCTCTATTCAAATAATCTTCATCTATTTGTGAGTAAGCACAATTATCAAAATAGCTATATTTATTAGAGTTTTCTAATAAGAATAGTAAGGTATGTTTTAAATATACAGATACTTTTATATAAAGTCTAGTTTACATAATATTACTTATAAGACAAATATATTATTTCTGTTTTCAGCACTCTGTATTCCTCATTTCTAAGTACTTACTACAATTGTGCTAAAATTCATCCTTACTTTGATTTTAGAATAAGTATTAAATAAGTATTGAAATTGTGACTATTAACAGCTCATAATGATTTATTTTTTTTCCTAGATACGGCAAAGTTTGCTTTGAGCGAGCTTGTGC
>CAZJGP010000242.1:0-4883 GCA_964545595.1 uncultured Flavobacteriaceae bacterium
CTTATAATGTGATTATTAAACTTAATCAGTGTGATAAAAATTAGAAATATTACCCTATTAAAATTAGAAATTCGAGGTAAGTAAAACACTTTATTTTGAAAGATTTTACTTTAATAAAAAATGTTTTAGGGGGTTAAAAACGAGGTATGTATGTAGTTTAACCGATTTATGGGTATGAGTATTTTTTTTTTTCGTGTTTTTAAAGAAATAACGAAGGTATTTTTGCATTAAGAAATATAATTTTTTTCTTTTTATACGTTATTATAATATAAAAATATAAAATTCATGAAATCAATAATTTTTAACATTCTAACGTTACTTTTAAGTTCATTTACTTTAATAGCGCAAGATGATAGTGTTACAGCTAATGGAAGTTTATCTGTTAATGGTAACCGAATTGTTAATGAACAACAAGAAGTTTTTAGTGCAGCTGGTAACAGTATGTTTTGGAGTGGTTTTAGCCCTGATGGAGCACCATTTTATAGAACTGATGTTGTAAACCATATAGCACAAAACTGGAATTCAGGAATAATTAGAGCAGCAATGGCAGTTGAAGAGGCTGATGGTGCCACAGTTAGTCCTTTTAGTTCTTCTTTCCCCGGTGCAATATCTGTGAATCAAGGAGGGTTAGGATATATTAATGACCCTGAGGGGGAATTAGAAAGAATAAAAGTTATAATTGATGCTGCTATAGCTAACGATATTTATGTTATTGTCGATTTTCATTCTCATTTTGCTCATGAATTTCAAGAAGAAGCAATTGTATTTTTTGAAGAGATAGCAAGAACTTATGGTGACAATGATAATATTATTTATGAAATTTTTAATGAGCCTATAGATTTAGCACCTAATAGAGCTAATGATCCTTTGTTTGATCGTACTACTCAAGAAGAAACTTGGAGAACAATAATTAAACCTTATGCAATAAATGTTATTAATGCAATTAGAGCAATTGATCCAGATAATATAATTGTAGTAGGTACACCAGGTTTTTCTCAAGCAGTAGATGTTGCTTCTGAAGATCCAATAGTTGAAGCAGATTTAAATTTACCTGCTGGGGCAGAATTAAATGTAGCATATACATTGCATTTTTATGCCAATGAACCAAGCCATCCTAATTTAAGACCAAGAGCAACTACCGCAATGAATAATGGTATTGCTTTAATGGTTACCGAATGGGGTACCGTTGCAGCTTCGGGTGATGGTGCTGTTAATGTGGAAGAAACATTAACATGGATGGAGTTTTTAAAGACCAATAATATTAGCCATGCCAATTGGTCAATATCTGATAAAGATGAAGGAGCATCAGCAATTCAAAGAAACAGAGGAGTTGATGGTTTTTTAAATGACGAATTAACAGATTCAGGAAACCTTGTTAGATGTATTGTTGAGAATTGGGTAATTGATGAAGTAAACCAAGAGGTATATTCTTTTAGCTCTTGTGCAGGTGAAGCAGAAGCTTCGGAAGTTGTAATTATAGATAGTCAAGAGATACCAAACGGAGTAGGTTTTAAAATAGAAGCGGAAAGGGCAACACAAGTTAATGATAATGTGAGTTCTAAGTTTGATGCTTCAGATGGTGTTAATGAAAATACTTTTGATGGTGAAGGTTACTTAGAAGGATTCAGTTCAGGAGATTTTGCTGCATATTCCATTACAGGATTAGATGCAGGTAATTATACGGTACAATTAGTTGTATCATCTACTACTTCAGGAAATGAAATAACTTTACAACGTGATAGCGGAACTGTTAATTTAGGAAGTATTGAAGTTCCTAACACAGGAGGAGATACTAATTTTCAAATAATAACAATTGAAAACATTCCATTTTCATCAGATGATAATATAGCAATTGGTGTTACTAATGGTACGGGTACATTTAATGTAGAATCTTTTTACTTGTCAAATGATTCAATCATTCAAAATGAGCAAGAAGAAGAATCAGAAGAAGAAGGAGAAGTTGATGAGCCAGAAGAAGTTATAGTTAATCAAATTGTACCAATAGGTGAAGGATTTAAAATAGAAGCAGAAGAGGGGACAACATTAAATAATGGAATTATTTCAAGATTTGATGGTTCGGAAGGTACAGTAATAAATACTTTAGATGAAGAAGCTTTTTTAGAAGGTTTTAGCACAGGTGATTTTTCTTCTTATTTTATAGATGGTTTAAATACGGCAAATTATATAGTGCAATTAGTGGTGTCTTCTACAACATCAGGAAATGTACTCGGGTTGCAAAGAAATAGTGGACTAGTAGATTTGGGTAGTGTTACTATACCTAACACAGGTAGTAATAATAACTTTCAAATAGTACAGATAGAACCCGTTTCTTTTTCAGCTGAAGGAGACGATATTTCTATTGTGGTTTTAGAAGGAGCGGGTACGTTTAATGTAGAGTCTTTCTATTTATTACAAGTGCCAGATATACTTAGTATTATAGAGGAAGAAGTTCAAGAATCAGAAGACCCTATAGAAGTTTCAGTAATTGATGAGGAACTAGAAGCAGACCCAATAGATTCAGAAGTAATCGAAGAAGAGGAGCCAGAGGTAATAATAGTAGAAGATCCTATAGTAATTCCAATAGTTGAAGAAGAACTAGAAGCAGATCCAATAGATTCGGAAGTAATCGAAGAGGAGGAACCAGAGGTAATAATAGAAGACCCAGTAGTAATTCCAATAATTGAAGAAGAACTAGAAGTAGACCTAATAGATTTAGAAGTAATCGAAGAAGAGGAGCCAGAGGTAGTAATAGTAGAAGACCCAGAAGTTTTAAATATTTTACCAACAGAACCTAATTTATTTATATTAATAGATGTTTTTCCTAACCCTGTAGTTGATTTTGTAAATGTTGATTTTGACGGAGAAATAGAATACAAAATATTTGATACAAATGGAAGAGTATTATTTCCTAGAAACATTTATAACGGACCAATTAATGTTTCGCAACTTAATGCAGGAATATTTTTTATGCAGTTATATACTAGTAATAGAGTCAAAGTATTTAGGCTGATAAAAAGATAGTTTTTAAATAACAACAAAAAAATCGAGGTAATAGCCTCGATTTTTTTGTTTATTATAAAACGTATTTAGTTTTATAATATTAAAATTCAAATGTTTATTTATATGTTGTTTATGTATATTGGTATTGTAAACTATACAAGTTGCAAAATATGATAATCAATATTGCAGAGTAAAATAATATTCCCTTTAAAAAAGGATAAATATTATGGTGTATAGCTGTAAATTTGTAATTCAATAATTCATTATAAACACAAAAAAATGTCAGACGATAAGAAGATTATATTTTCCATGTCAGGGGTTACAAAAACCTTTAAAACGGCGAATACTCCCGTACTTAAAAATATTCACTTAAGCTTTTTTTATGGAGCTAAAATTGGAATTTTAGGACTTAACGGTTCTGGTAAGTCTACATTATTAAAAATTATTGCTGGTCGCGATACTAATTACCAAGGAGATGTTGTGTTTTCACAAGGGTATAGCGTTGGTTATTTAGAACAAGAACCAGAATTAGATCCGGAAAAAACAGTAATTGAGGTTGTTAAAGAAGGAGCTGCGGCAACGGTTGCTATTTTAGATGAATATAATAAGATAAACGATTTATTTGGTTTACCTGAATATTACGAAGATGCTGATAAAATGCAAAAGCTAATGGATCGTCAAGCAGAATTGCAAGATGAAATTGATGCAGCAGGAGCATGGGAATTAGATACAAAATTAGAAATTGCAATGGATGCTTTACGTACTCCAGGTGCCGATAAAAAAATAGGAGTACTTTCAGGAGGAGAAAAACGTAGAGTTGCTCTTTGTAGATTGTTATTACAAGAACCAGATGTATTATTATTAGATGAGCCTACCAACCACTTAGATGCCGAATCGGTACATTGGTTAGAGCACCATTTAGCACAATATAAAGGAACTGTTATTGCAGTAACACACGATAGATATTTCTTAGATAATATTGCTGGTTGGATTTTAGAATTAGATAGAGGAGAAGGTATTCCTTGGAAAGGAAACTATTCTTCTTGGTTAGATCAAAAGTCTAAGCGTATGGCTCAAGAGTCTAAAACAGCTTCTAAGCGTCAAAAAACATTAGAGCGCGAATTAGAATGGGTTAAGCAAGGAGCTAAAGGTCGTCAAACAAAGCAAAAGGCACGTTTGAAGAACTATGACAAGTTAATGAGTCAAGATCAAAAGCAAACGGACGAAAAGCTAGAGATTTACATTCCTAACGGACCTCGTTTAGGTACTAATGTAATTGAAGCTTCAGGAGTTAGTAAAGCTTTTGATGATAAATTATTATATGAAGACTTAAACTTCAACTTACCACAAGCAGGTATTGTAGGTATTATTGGACCTAACGGTGCTGGTAAAACTACCATTTTCAAAATGATAATGGGAGAAGAGAAAGCAGATAAAGGATCATTTAATGTTGGAGAGACTGCTCAAATTGCATACGTTGATCAAACACATAGTAATATTGACCCAGAAAAAACGATATGGCAAAACTTTTCAGATGAGCAAGAGCTGGTTATGATGGGTGGTCGTCAAGTAAATTCTAGAGCTTACTTAAGTCGTTTTAACTTCAGCGGAAGCGAACAGAATAAAAAAGTATCCACATTATCAGGGGGAGAGCGTAACCGTTTACACCTGGCAATGACTCTTAAAGAGGAAGGTAATGTATTGTTATTAGATGAGCCTACCAATGATTTAGATGTTAATACATTACGTGCATTAGAGGAAGGTTTAGAAAACTTTGCTGGTTGTGCTGTGGTAATTAGTCACGACCGTTGGTTCTTAGACCGTGTATGTACACACATTTTAGCTTTTGAAGGAGATTCTCAAGTATACTTCTTTGAGGGTAG
>CAZJGP010000243.1:0-8322 GCA_964545595.1 uncultured Flavobacteriaceae bacterium
GTTTTATGCTTAAAACAGTAATAGACTACCCAAAAATAGAGGACGAACAAATAATCATGCGTGCTAACCTTAAAGGAAGTTACGAAACCGTAAATGCCGTAGTTAGTGTGGAGCAAATTATAAAAGCTCAAGAAGCTGTTCGTACTGTTTACATGGACGAAAAAATAGAGAAATATATTCTTGATATAGTATTCGCTACTCGTTACCCTGAACGTTATAATTTAGCTGATTTAAAACCATTAATTAGTTTTGGATCTTCTCCGCGTGGTAGTATTAGTTTAGCAACTGCAGCTAAGTGTTATGCTTTTATTAAGCGTAGGGGTTATGTTATTCCTGAAGATGTTAGAGCTGTAGTAATTGATGTATTACGACACCGTGTTGGTATTACTTATGAAGCCGAAGCTGAAAATATCACTTCTGTAGAAATAATTAATAAAATTGTAAACGAAATTGAAGTACCATAGTAGTTATCAGTAAACAGTTATTGGCTTATAGTTTTTAAGCTAACAACTATAAACTATAAACTGACAACTAAATTGAGCCAAAGGCGAAATAATGGATACAAAAGAGTTACTAAAAAAAGTTCGTAAAATAGAAATTAAAACCAGACGTGTGAGTGATCACATATTTGGTGGCGAATATCATTCTACTTTTAAAGGTCGTGGTATGACCTTTAGCGAAGTGCGCCAATATCAATTTGGAGACGATGTACGTGCTATTGATTGGAATGTTACTGCTCGTTATAACGAACCTTATATTAAAGTTTTTGAAGAAGAACGTGAGCTAACATTAATGTTAATGGTTGACGTTTCGGGTTCTCAATTATTTGGAACCCAAACACAATTTAAAAAAGAAACTTTAACAGAAATTGCTGCTACATTAGCATTTTCTGCTACTCAGAATAATGACAAGATTGGTTTAATTTTATTTACCGATGAAATTGAATTATTTATTCCACCTAAAAAAGGACGCTCTCATGTATTGCGTATTATTAGAGAATTAATTGAGTTTAAACCAAAAAGCAACAAAACTAACGTATCGCAAGCTTTAAAATACTTGAGTAATGTTCAAAAAAAGAAAGCAATAGTTTTTATTCTTTCTGATTTTATCGCAGATGATTATCTACATACTTTAAAAATTGCTGCGGGTAAACATGATGTTACTGGTATTCGTGTGTATGACAAGCAAGAGGTATCTATACCTAATTTAGGTTTAGTACAAATGCATGACCAAGAAACAGATAAACTACAATTAGTAAATACTTCTTCTAAAAAAGTACGTAATAATTATGCCAATTTCTACCGCGAAAAAGTAGCTTATTTTGAAACTGGTTTTAGTAAAAGTGGCGCTGGCTCTGTAGATTGTAGTACCGAAGAAAATTATGTAAAAAAGCTTCTAGGCTATTTTAAACGAAGAAACTAAAAATGCAACAAAACTATTTATCTCTAATAAAGCATTTTAAAACACAAGCATTCTCTTCATTGGTTTTGTTTGTATTCTTATTTGCAAGCTTTAATACAGTAATCGCACAAAATCAATTTCAAGTTCGTAATGCTATTGATTCTACTTCTGTAAAAATAGGAGCAGTTATTAATTATGCTATTCAAGTTGAAGAAAATAAAGACAAAACCGTAATTTTTCCTGAAGGAGATAGTTTTGCCCCTTTAGAAGTTATAGAGTCTTTTAAAATAGATACACTGGACGAAAGTGGAAAATATCGTTTACTTAAACAATATGCTTTAACACAATTTGACACAGGGCATTATTACATTCCACAGCAAAAAGTGACTATTGGTAATAAAAGCTTCTTTACCGATTCTTTACAAGTAGAAATTAGAGATGTTGTTGTAGACACCTCTAAAGTAAAACTATATGATGTTAAAGGTTTAATGACAGTAGATGATCTATCTGGAACAAACTGGAAGCGTATTATCTTTTGGGCTTTAGGTATTTTGTTACTTGTTGCTATTGTGCTTTTAGTTATTTGGAAATTCGGAATTGGAACTCCAAAAACTAAAGAAGAATTACCACCTTACCATCGTGCGGTACAAGGTCTGCAAAATATAAACTCTAATTTATTAGCAGAAAATAAGCATAAAGAATATTATTCGTATTTAACAGATTTAGCTAAAAGTTATTTAGATGAAGAGGTTACTGATGATGCTTTAGAAAGTACTACCGATGAACTTATTGCAACGCTTCTTTCTAAAATAAAAAACAAAGAACTTTTTATTGACAAAAAGCTAGTTCAAGAATTTGGAGAAACGTTAAAAACAGCCGATTTATCAAAGTTTGCAGCTATTAGTCCTCCTGATGGGGTTGCGCAAAATGATAAAGTAATTGTTCAAAAATTTATTGATGAGGTGCATCGCGGTATTCCTGAACCAACAGAAGAAGAATTACTAAAAAACGAAACATACCGTTTAGAACAAGAACGCAAGCAAAAACTTGCTAGACAAAAAGTAATGATTGTTGCAGGTATTGTTGCCTTAATTATTGGAGGTTTAGCATTTTTAGGTGCCGAAAATTATTATAAAATTAGAAGTTATGTTCTTAATAAATCAGGAGCTAATTTACTACACCACAAAGAATGGATAACAAGCTCGTATGGTGTTCCAGGCGTGTCTATCAATACACCAGGTTTACTAACTAGAAACCCTATAGAACTTGACCAACAGCAACAACAAGCTTTAAGTGGTAACCAAGTTTATTTATATGGACAATTACAAGACAAGTTTAATATAATTGTAAATACACTAACTTTTAGACAAGATATTGGTTTTACAACTGAACAAGGTGTACAAGGAGCTCTTAAGCAAATTGAACAAATGGGAGGTTCAAATGTTACTGCTGAAAATGAAGAATACCAAACCGTAAGTGGCGTAAAAGGATCTAAAGCATTTGGTAGTTTTGATTATCAAGTACCCGAAACAACTATTAACATTAAGTTTGATTATAACATTTTAATTTTTGCAGAAAACCAAGGCACACAACAAATATTTGTGTTCTGTGAGCAAGACGATGAAGATGCGCAAGAAGTAATGAAAAAGGTAATCAACTCCGTAGAAATTAATAAAAAGTAACAACTAATGTTTTCAAATTACACATTCGAAAATCCTGAGTTTTTTTGGTTGTTGCTTGTTATACCGGCTGCAATAGCTTGGTATTTCTGGAAACAGAATAAACAACAAGCCTCATTAAGCATAGGAACCACTGAAGGTTTTAAAGCTGAAACCGATATTATTGCTAAACTACAACCACTATTACACTTGTTACGTTTAGTAGCTTTAGCTTCTATTATTATTGCATTAGCTAGACCTAGAACTGTAGATGTTTCTACGCAAACAAAAACCACTAAAGGAATTGATATTGCAATGGCTATTGATGTTTCTGCTAGTATGCTTGCTAAAGATTTAAAACCAAACCGACTAGAAGCCTTAAAGAAAGTAGCAGCCGAGTTTATACAAGGTAGAACTACAGATCGTATTGGCTTAGTTTTATATGCCGGGGAAAGTTTTACTAAAACACCTGTTACAAGCGATAAATCGATTGTACTTGGAGAACTTAATAGGGTTGGTTACGATGAAAACTTATTAGGGGGTACCGCAATTGGAATGGGACTAGCTACTGCTGTTAATCGTTTAAAAGACAGCAAAGCAAAAAGTAAAGTCATTATTCTACTTACTGATGGTAGTAACAACTCTGGATTTATTGACCCAACTATAGCATCGGAACTGGCTGTAGAATATGGTATTAAAGTATATACTATTGGTATTGGAACAAATGGAACGGCATTATCGCCAGTAGCTCTTTACCCTAACGGAAAGTTTAAGTATGCTAGAGTACCTGTAGAAATTGATGAAAAGCTTTTAAAAGAAATTGCAAAAACTACTAATGGTAAATATTTTAGAGCTACCAACAATGACAAATTAAAAGAAATTTATGCAGAGATTGACAAATTAGAGAAAACAGATATAGAAGAAATTAAATTTACCAAATACGAAGAAAAATATCGCTTCTTTGCCTTACTAGGTTTTGGATTAATTGCTTTAGCATACCTGTTAAAACAAACATTATTTAAAAGTTTTGTGTAAAAATTAGATAAACATTTATGGACGGTATTTATTTTTTAGACGAGAAAATATATTTCTGGCTTTTAGCCCTAATTCCACTATTAATTGTAGTTGGTTTAGTAAACTTATGGTGGAAAAAAAGCACACAGAAAAAATTTGCTGATAGCGAATTATTTCGACGTTTAGCTCCAAACACTTCAACCTTTAAGCCTATATTAAAATTAATTTTTGCTTGCCTAATATTAGCTTTATTAGCTATTGCTCTAGTTAACCCAAAAATGGGTAATAAACTTGAAACTGTAAAACGAGAAGGTGTAGATTTAGTTTTTGGAATTGATGTTTCTAAAAGTATGCTTGCCGAAGATATTGCTCCTAACCGATTAGCAAAATCACAGCAGTTAGTTTCGCAAATAGTAAACAACTTAACAGGTGATCGTATAGGTATTATTGCTTACGCAGGAAGTGCTTTTCCGCAATTACCAATTACTACTGATTATGCTTCTGGTAAAATGTTTTTACAAGCTTTAAATACCGATATGGTTTCTTCTCAAGGAACTGCTATTAGCGAAGCTATTGAATTAGCTAAAACATATTATAACGATGCTGAACAAACTAATCGTGTTCTAGTATTAGTAAGTGATGGTGAAGGTCATGATGATAGCGGAGATATTGCTGATATTGCAAAAGAAGCTTCAAAAGAAGGTATTCGAATTATAACTATTGGTGTTGGAACTGATAAAGGAGGTCCTATTCCGCTTAAGCGAAACGGAATTGTACAGAGTTATAAAAAAGATGGTAGTGGCGAAACAGTTATTACGCGCTTACATGAAGACACTTTAAAAGAAATTGCTGCTGAAGCTAATGGCGAATATATTGATGGCACAAATACAAAACAGGCTGTAGATAAACTTATTGGTTTATTACAGAATATGGAAAAAAAGGAATTTGAATCTAAACAATATGCCGATTTTGAAGATCAATTTCAATGGTTTTTAGGAGCAGCGCTATTATTACTACTTTTAGATATTTTCGTTTTAGAACGAAGAACACTTTGGGTTAAGAAATTAGATTTATTTAAAGAAAAGACAGCTTAATAATGTTACAAACAAATTATATAAAATTCGTTTTCACTAGCTTATTTCTATTAATAAGTTCTATTAATTTTGCTCAAAAGGCAGAAGAAAAAAAAGAACTTCCTGAACACGAAAAAGAAGCTATACAACAAGTTTTTACTGGTAATAAAGAAATGATTGCTGGTAATGTTTTAGATGGTGAAAAATCGTACCGAAAAGCAATTGCTAAAGACCCTAATAATTTACAGGCTAAATACAATTTAGGGTATTCGTACTATAAAACCAAAAGTTTTCAAGAGGCGGCTGAACGTAATAAAGAGGCTGTTGCTAATGCAAAAACAAAAGCGAAAAAACATATTGCTAATCATAATTTAGGAAATTCTTATTTACAAATGGGAAAACCTGATGAAGCAATTGAAGCTTACAAAAACGCTTTGCGTAATAACCCGACTGATGAAGAAACTCGTTACAATTTAGCAGTTGCTAAGCAAGCAAAACAGCAACAAGACCAAAACCAGGATAATAAAGATGGTGGCGATAAAGGAGATAATAAGGATAAAAAAGATTCAGACAAAGGCGAAGACGAAAATAAAGACAAAGAAAAGAGCGAAGACGGAGAGGAAGAAAAAGACAAGGATAAAAAAGAGGGCGATGATGATAAAGAAAATAATGACAAGCCCGAAGATGAAAAAGAAGGAGATAAAGGTGATGGTGATAAGGAAGAAGAAAAAGAACAAAAACCACCACAACCTAGAGAAGGAAAACTTTCGCCTGATCAAGTCAAAAGCTTGTTAGAGGCAATGGCACAAGAAGAGAAGAAGGTTCAAGATAAAATGAACGAAAACAAAGCAAAAGGAGTAAAGGTAAAAACAGAAAAAGACTGGTAAATCAGTTTATATAACTTTTACAAAAAACGATACTTATATTTGTTTCTATAAAGAATCATAAACCAATTATGAAATTAAAATTATTACTTACTGGATTACTTTTAATGTTAACAAGCTTATTGTTTGCACAGGTAAGTTTTACAGGTAAAGTTAGTAAGCAACAAATAGGAATGAATGAACGCCTTAAGGTTGTTTTCGAGATGAATCAAGATGGCGATAACTTTAACCCTCCTAATTTTAATGGCTTTAGTGTAAGTTCTGGTCCTAGTCAATCCGTTAGTAGGTCGTGGGTAAATGGTACAAAATCGTATTCAAAAAGTTATACTTATTTTGTAAACCCTACTAAAGTAGGTACATTTCAAATTGGTCAAGCTACTATTGAAATTAAAGGGCAAACATACAAAACTAGTCCTATTAGAATAAAGGTAACATCGGCAGTTGCAAACCCAACCGAAGGTGTTAGCCCTGATTATGTTGCTAATAAAAGCCTGCATTTAGTAACAACAGTTTCTAATAAAAACCCTTATTTAAATGAAGCGGTTACTTTAGAATATCGTTTATACTGGGATCCTGAAATAGGTATAAGTTCTCCACAAGAAACCGATACACCTAAGTTTAGAGACTTTTGGAGTCAAAATATTGAAATAAAAGAATTAAAAGCACAAAATGGAACCTATAAAGGAAAACCTAGCGCTTATGTAGTTTGGAAAAAAGTAGTTCTATATCCTCAAAAGACAGGTGCTTTAAAAATTACTCCTTTATCAATGTCTGTTCCTGTACAAGTTCCTACTAATCGTAGAGATATTTTTGGAAGAAGACTAACTAATACCGTTAATAAAGCCGTATCAGCAGGTAGAACTGTTATTAATGTAAAACCTTTACCTGCTAATGCGCCTGAGAGTTTTAATGGTGCTGTTGGTCAATTTTCATTTAGAGCAACACAAACAAAACAAAGCTTAAATGCAACAGAATCATTGCAAGTTAAATTACAAGTTAACGGTACCGGTAACTTAAAATTATTTAAACTACCAGAGTTAAAAGTACCAAATTCAATAGAGGTTTATGACCCAGAACATACAGAAAATGTAAGAACAAATCTTTCGGGAATGAAAGGAAGGCTTGTTGACACCTATACTCTGGTTCCTCAATTTAAAGGTAGCTTTCCTATTCCTAAAGTTAACTTTACTTATTTTGACCCAAAATTAAACAGTTACAAAACTTTAAATTCAGGTAATCTATCTATTAATGTATTAGAAGGTCCTAATCAAACTGCTTCTGTAAAAACAAATAGTCCTAATACTGCTATAGCAGAAAAACAACAAGTGGTGCAAGAAAATGCAAGTTTTAAATTTATTAAAACACAAGCTAACCTTGAGCCTATACAAGTTACTTCATTTTTTAAAACCAACTTATTTTGGTTGTTACTTATACTACCCTTATTAGTAATACCTATTGTTGTTTTATTTACCAAACGTAATGAAGCTTTTGCTAATGACCTTGAAGGAAATAAAGCTAGAAAAGCTAATAAATTAGTGAAGAAGTACCTTTCTACTGCTAAGAAAAATTTAGGAGATTCAACCAATTTCTATTTAGCATTAGAAAAAGCTTTACACAATTATTTAAAGGCTAAATTAGGTATTGAAACAAATGAAATGAATAAGGAACGTATTAAAGAACTGCTTGCAAATAAATCAGTAGATAAGGATACCGTTTCTAAATACATTTCATTATTAGAGTCTTGCGAAATGTCGCGTTATACGCCAATGACGTTACAAAATATGGAACAAGATTATGCTAAAGCTTCAGAGGCAATTGCACAAATTGATAAACAATTATAAATCCTTAATTGGTTATCAATTAATGTTAACCAGAATATAAAATTATAAACAGATGAAAAAATTATTCATCAGCTTACTATTAACCTTATTTCCTTTGTTTTTAATTGCGCAAAACGAATTGTTGTTTTCGCAAGCAAACGAAGCGTATAATAAGGGTAAATACACAAAGGCTATAGAGTTATACGAAAAGATAGAAAAGACCGGAAATGTATCCGAAAGCCTTTATTTTAACTTAGCCAATAGTTATTATAAAATACAAAAAATAGCTCCTAGTATTTATAATTATGAAAAAGCTTTAACCTTAGCTCCTAATGATCAAGATATTTTAGATAATTATCAGTTTGCAAAAAATAATAGATTAGATCAAATAGACAGTTTACCTCAAGGCTTTTTAAGTAGAGTGTATGAAACTTTAGTTAAATTATGGTCAGTTGATACCTGGGCTTGGTTA
>CAZJGP010000244.1:0-5550 GCA_964545595.1 uncultured Flavobacteriaceae bacterium
TAATAAAATTAAAAGAATTATCCTCTTTAACTTCAGATGTTAGTATTGTTATAGCTGTATCTAATTTTTTAGATGGTTTTTTTAATTCAGAAGTGGCATGTATTATTCTATACTCAATCCAACTCCAGTACCAACTTACTAAATATACTAATAAAGCATGTTTACTTTCAAAGTATCTATAAATAGAACTTTCATTTGACCCTATTTTTTTTCCTAATTTTTTATAAGTGAAAGATTCATAGCCAAGTTCATTAATCATTTCAATACTTTTACTAACTATTTTACGTCCTAATTCTGTAGATTCAGGATTTTTAGTATAAAGCTGATCGCTAATTATTATATCTATCTTCGAATTTTTCATTCTAAACAAATATATAATAGTAATACTATTAAAAAAAACTTAACTATTTAATTAATATGATTTATAGCGTAATTAACTGTTTTTTAACTTATAAAAACCTATTAATGGTCCTATAGCTAAAATTATAAAAATAAATGGAGAAAAATTTATGCCTTCTAAAAAACTTAATATTTGGATACTAATAATTGTTAAAGCAAAACCTATACAGTTAACAATAGTTATAGCGGTTCCTTTATATGCAATAGGAGCCGTTTGTGCTACTAATGTTGATATTTGTGGTGAATCTATTATAACAAACATTCCCCACAATAACATAAATGTTATAAATAGAGTAGGAGGGAAATAAAGATAAACTACAGGAAATAATAAACAACATGATAAAGATAAAAACAAACTGTTTTTAGCAATTATAGTACTTGTGTATTTAGAAACTAACCTAGAGCCTATAAAGCAAGCAACAAAACCAATAGCTATAGTTAAAAAACTCCATAAGCTAATATTTAAGTTAGTATTATGTGTTTTATTATAATACTGATAAATTACAGGAATAAATGCCCATAAAGCATACAACTCCCACATATGACCAAAATAAGCGAAGGCAGATGTTTTTAATTTAGAAACACTAAAAAGCTCTTTGATTCTTTTTATTTCAAATTTATGATTTACTTTTTTCTCCTGTTTAAATGGTACAAAAAAACCAATTAAAATAGCACCTGTAATAGATAAAAGTATGGTAGATATAATTACAACATAAAAACCATTTTCTAAAGAGAAGTAATTTAATAAGTGCGGAAAAGCAGTACCTAAAACTAAGGTTCCAACTAATAAGCTTAACACTTTAGGAAGTTCTTTGGTGTATAAATCTGCAGCAATTTTAATACCTATAGGGTAAATACCGGCTAAACAAATACAGTTTAAAAAGCGTATACCTACAATGGTATAAAAATTATTAAAATTACCGAGTAATAAAACATTTAGAAAAGCAGATATAAATGCGCAAACCATAAATATTTTAGTAGCTTTATATTTATCGGGTATAGCCCATAAAGCAAAAATAAGTGTACCTACAATAAAACCAAATTGAATTGCCGATGTAAAAATTCCCATGCTGTTTTCAGAAACTGAAAATTTAGCTATTAATTCAGGCATAATAGCATTAACAGCAAACCATACTGAAGTACAAGCAAACTGAGAAAAAACAATAAAATATAAAATACGTTTTGACATATATACAAATATCGATTTTTTTAACAAAAAACTTTCAGTGTTATGTTTATTTGTTTTAGGTATAAAAAAAAGCCTTAATTAAACAATTAAGACTTTTTTAAAACAGGATAAGTAATTTTATTTGCTAAGCCTAGTTTTTATGAATGTACCAATTATAATTAATAGAACACTAATTCCAAATAGAGGAAATAGTAAGCCTAATAAAACAATAAGTGCTAAAACACCGTAACCAACTTTAAATGATTTTGGGGTTTGTGGAATACTCCAACTACCTGGTTTTTTTCTATTAATATAAGATAATAAACCAGCAATACTTATAAAAGCTAGTAGTGTAGCAACAAATAGCATAACTATAAAATTCCAAGTTCCAAATTCACCTTGATGAAAAGCCATTACCCACATTCGACCTCTCATTAAAATACCAACATCGCTCCAATTTAAAGCTTTAACTATTTTACCGGAATATTGATCGAAATGTATTTTTTGTTGATTTGCTAAAGGGAATGTTTTATTAGCAATACTAAAGACTCCTTTTTTATGTTTAGGAAAGGTTAAAGTAACTTCTCCGTCTAAATTTTGATTTTTAGCAATCAATAACATTTGATCTAATTTTAAAGGAGCGCCTTTAATTTCAGATTTAAAACCTCTACCAAACCATTCCTTAGGAAAACCTGTATTAGTTACTTTTTGAAGCGTTTTAAAATTACTTCCAACAACATCAGTCCAAGGAAAACCACCAGCAAGAGTAAGTAATAGTAATAACGAAATCCAGAAACCTATAACACTGTGTAAATCTTTAAACAAAACATGTTTTCCTTTATTAAAACGTACTCTAATTAAATGTGATAAATTATTTCCTTTAGGCCAAAAAATATAAATACCTGTAAGTATTAAAACGACCATCCAACTTGCTACAAGTTCTATTATTTTAGTTCCAATTTTCCCTCCTAAAAATTCACCGTGTAATTTACGAACCGTATACATCCAGGTATCTTTAGGGCTAAAATCACCTTTAATTTCTTTAGTATATGGATTAATATAAATACTTTTTTTGTGACTAAATCTACCTGATACAAATTCAGTAGTTTCATTTTTGGTGTTAGGTATAATTAAACCATCAGGTTTTTTTCCTAATTTTTCAGTTACAATTTCTAACTGATTTTGAAAACTAGCTTTTACTTCTGTAGAATTTTCAATTTGTTTAAATTCATTACGAATAGGAGTTTCTACGTTATCCTTAAAAAGATAAATACCACCTGTTATTGCTAACAATAAAACAAATGGTAATGTTATTATACCAGTAATAAAATGCCAACGCCATAACCATTGATTTAATTTTTTGTTTTCTTTCATGATATTAAGAAATGAAAAAGCCACACTGTTTAGTGTGGCTTTTTTTTAAGTTATAATTAAAAATTATATTTTACACCTGCATGAGCAGTTCTATTATTTCCGACTGTAAAACTATTTTCATTTCTTCGAGCACTAAAGTCAGCTCGATTAGCAAATTGCTTATCAAAAATATTTAATAATTGAACCCAAAATTCAAATTGATTTCTTTTTAAAGAAAAAGATAAATCAAATACGTTATGACCATCATAAATGGCAGTAGTTGGGTTACCATCTTCATCCGTAGCTTGGTTTTCAAAACTAGTATTGTATTTACCCACTAACTCATGTGTTAAAGTTGCAGTGAAATCTTTTACTGGGGTAAAAATTAATCTAGATGTTCCTAATAATTTAGGAGCTATTTCTCTATCAGTATCATCTAAGATTGTATCTCCATCTTGAAAATCAATGTATCTATGGTTTGCAAAGCTACCATTATGACTAATAGTTAAGGTTTTAAATGGTTGATATGTAATACCATATTCAACACCAAATGATCTTGTTTTACCTGCATTTACATTAGATATAACTCCATTATCGTCAGTAATAGATAATAATACATCATTACCTTCTAATAAGTACCCTGCTAATTCAACTTTTAAACCTTTAACAGGTTCTAAATAAGTTCCTATTTCAAAGTTATCATAATCACTTGGTTTTAAACCAGTATTATCATCATCTCCACTTCTATATAAAGTAGAAGCTTGTGGTGGTGTAAAACCTGTTGACCAGTTAGCATAAAAACCAATATTATTATTAACATTAACATTAACTCCTAATTTTGGTGCAAAGTTTTCATATTCACTAATACCATCTTCAACGATACCATCAACAATATTATTTACAAAATCATATTCAAATTTGTCATATCGTAAGCCAGCAGTAACAGTTAAGTAATCAAAAGGCTTAAAGTCAGCTTGAGTATAAAAAGCATAGTTTAATAAGTCAGCATCATAATTAGCAATAAAATCATCACCATTCACCGTAAAGCTTTCTCTTATATCTGTAACAGGGTCAAAAACAATTTCAGTAGTATTTGAAATAAATTCCTGTGGAGAAAAATCGATAGAAGCACCACCAACAATAGATAACCTACTAGAAGGAATATCTAATTTATGTTGAATTAAACCTGCAAAACTTCTAAATTTATTACTGTTGATTTCACCTACAGCTAAACCAGTATCGTCATTAGCATTACTAAATCTAAAAGAAGGAATTTGATCTAAATCGTTATAACGAAATATTTGACTAAAACTAGTTTTATTATTTTCATTCCATTTAGCATCAAATGTACTTCTGTATCTGATTGACTCAGCATCTCTTTCTGTAAATGTTTGATCACTACTATAATCTTTAGCATCAAAATCTGCTTGTGATATAGATCCAGATGTATCAGTTCTAAAATCAATAAGATCTAAATTATTTGTCCATTGTATTTTATCTGACAACTTACTCACAAACTTTACTGTAGAAGATAGTTTTTCAAAATCACTATGTCCAAAAGGACCATTTTCTCTTTGTCTGTACTCTGTACTAGCATATACACCTGTATGCTTGTTTATTGCAGATGATAACTCAACACCTATAGCAGACAATCCTAAACTATTATGTTCTGCTTTAATACTACCCGTAAATTCTTTAGTCGGATTTTTAGTAATAAAGTTAAAACTACCTCCAATAGCTTCACTACCGTAAATACTAGATGCAGGTCCTTTTAATACCTCTATACGTTCTGTAGCAATGTTATTAATTTCTAATAATGCATTATGATTAAATACTGCAGTTGGTCTAATAGGAATACCATCTTCTAGGTATAAAAATAAAGCTCTTGTTGTTATAGGTGAACGAGCTGCTGCAAAATGTTGTTCGTTACTAGACGCTTTTGATGTAGAAATATATACACCAGGAGTGTTATTTAAAACTTGTTCAACACCAATTGGCTTTATAATATCAATTTCTTCAGCATCAACTACTGTTATGGCAGCAGGAACATCTTTTCTTTTTTGCTCTTCACGGTTACCCGAAACAACTACTTCATTTAAAATGTTAGCTTTAGATTTTTTTTCTAAATTTTCTTCGTTTTGTTGTGCTAATGCACTCATACTTGCAGTTAAAGCTACAAGTGATACTACTATTTTTTTCATTATATATAATATGCGGCAATTTGTTTTTGTGTTTGTAAAAATTGCCTAGTATAATATTTTAGTTATTTAAATAACTAAAGTTTAAAATTTTGCATAAAAGAACATGCACTTAATAACTAAATTAAGCTTGCTTTTACTTTTTTAAAATTTAAAATTATACTTTAGGTGGAGGTGAAGTAGTACTTGGATAAAAAGAATAATCCTTTGTTAAATAACCTATTAAATTGTTTTTATACTCATTAACTACAAGTAAATCTATTTCGTTAGATTCTTTAGTATAATATAATGGTGTAAAAATATTCTTAAAGCCACTTAATAAAGCTTTAAATTGACTTTCAGAAGAACTTTTTACAATATGAGTGGTTGCAAATTTTTTAGATAAGTGACACTTACCATTACATTTTAATATTGGTTTAGCTTTATTAACAC
>CAZJGP010000245.1:0-3200 GCA_964545595.1 uncultured Flavobacteriaceae bacterium
TGCCCTATATTTATCTTCTTAATATCAGGAACAGCAGCTTCAATAACATCGGTTATTAAGTGGTAACCACGAGAAAATGGTTCTAATTGAATTTCTTTTTGAAAAAATAACATAGTGCTAATTTAAGAATACTTAAAAATAAGATTATTACACTATCCTTAATTTTTAAAGTAAGTTAAGAAATATTATTCTTAAAATAATTTTAATTACAAAAACTAAAACAATCGACAATAATAAGCAAATCAAAAACCTATTGGTTTTACTTTTTATTTTTTTTCTAATATGTACTATCTGAATTACAGTAAAACATAAAAAAGCTAAAACTCCTGCACTTAAACTTTCTACAAAAAAACTAAAGGTTTCTAATAAATCAAATGCTGTACTGGTTACACCATAAATTAAATCTAAAGATTGATCCAGTGTATTATAACCTGTTTTAATTGAATTTCTTGTTTCTTCTTTATTTTTCAAATAAAAAAGGTGTATAGGAAATGTAGCATACCCTAATAATAAATGAAACAAGAACCACAAAACATGTCCTAGTATAATCTTTAATTCTTTCATTCTATCTATTAAAACTCACAATATATAACAAATAGATTATCTACAAACTTAGTTTTAAAGGCTATAAACAAACTTTATTAAGAAAAGTTTATCTATTATTTTTTATGGTCTTAATGTATAAATAATGAAGTCTTGTTTTTAAATACAGAAAAAAATTATACCAAAAGTGTACATTTGTTATTAAATTATAAAAGCATGAACTTATCTGAAGTAAAACTTATTGTAACCGATATGGATGGAACTTTATTAAATTCAGATCATGAAGTAAGTAATTTATTTTTTAAGCAGTTTGAAGAGCTAAAAGCAAAAAACATAAAGTTTGTTGCTGCTAGTGGAAGACAATACCATAGTATATTAGACAAACTAAAAAGTATTAAAGAGCACATTACTATTGTTGCTGAAAATGGTGCTTATATTGTTAAAAATGATACTGAAATATATGTAAATGCAATTCCTGAAAAGGAAATTTTAAACCTAATTACACAAGTTAAAAATATAGATGGCGCTCATATAATTCTTTGCGCTAAAAAGAAAGCTTATTTTTTAAAAAACAATGCTAATTTTGAAAGTATTGTTACACAATATTATACCGAGTATGAAATTCTAGAAAATTTTGAAACTCTACCTAATGATAATTTTTTAAAAATTGCCATTTGCCATTATAATGGTTCTGAAGCCAATATTTACCCACAACTTAAATACCTAGAGTCTAAATGGCAATTAAAAGTATCAGGAGAATTATGGTTAGATATTGCTTTAAAAGAAAACCATAAAGGAAATGCTATAAAGTATATTCAAGAAGAATATCAAATATCACCAAACGAAACAATGACATTTGGTGATTATCAAAATGATATTGAAATGCTAAAAAACTCTAAGTATAGCTTTGCAATGCAAAATGCACATAAAGACGCTAAAGAAGCTGCTAATTTTGAAACCCTTTCAAACGATCAACACGGTGTTGAAGCTATTATTGAAAAGTTTTTAAAAAGCAATTAAGCTTTTTTTAAAATTGCCTTATTAATATCCTTCACTAGTTTAGGTCCTGAATACACAAAACCTGTGTAAACTTGTACTAAAGTAGCACCCGCATCAATTTTAGCCAAGGCATCTTCTGCTGTATGTATTCCTCCTACTCCAATAATAGGAAAAGCTCTATTACTTTTGTCTGCTAAATATTTAATTACCTGAGTTGACTTTTCAGTAACAGGTTTACCACTAACTCCACCATTACCAATTTCTGTAAGCCTTTCGGCAGAAGTTTTTAAATTTTCTCTTGAAGTTGAAGTATTACTAGCTATTACCCCGTCTAGTTTTGTATCTAAAATCAACTCCACTATTTCATCTAACTGATCGTTATTTAAGTCGGGAGCAATTTTTAATAAAATAGGTTTTTGTACCGCAAATGCATTGTTTGCTTTTTGTACCGCACCTATTAATTCTTCTAAATAATCCTTGTCATTTAATTTTGCATGGCTCGATACATTTGGGCAACTAACATTCAGCACAAAATAATCTACATGAGGGTGTAATCCATTAAAGCACTCTAAGTAATCTTTAGTATAATCTTTAGGATCTGTTTGGGTGTTTTTACCAATATTACCACCAATTATAAGTTTCCCTTTATTCTTTTTTAGTTGTTCTATGGCTGGTTGTAGACCTTCATTATTAAACCCCATTCGGTTAATAATACCTTGATCTTCGGTTAACCTAAACAAACGTTTTTTAGGGTTACCCTCTTGACCTTTTGGTGTTACTGTTCCTATTTCTATAAATCCAAACCCAAAATTAGCAAGCTCATTGTATAAAACAGCGTTTTTATCAAACCCTGCAGCTAAACCAACTGGATTTTTAAACTTTAGACCAAAAACTTCTCTTTCTAAACTTTTATCTTCAACATTATATAACGCTCTAAACAAACCCGAAAATCCAGGTACCTTAGATATTTTTTTTACGACCGAAAAAATAAAGTAATGTACTTTTTCTGGGTCAAACTTAAATAATATAGGGCGTAATATAGATTGATACATGTAGTTGATTTTTGTGTAAAAATACTGCTTTATAGCTTAATACAATTATTAAATTAACATCAAAAAATATTGCTTTTAACTATCTTTATACCATATCATTTAAGAGTAATATTTTTTAATATACTAACAAACTTAAATTATGTTTTCACAAGAAGCTATAATAAAGCGCTTTATCTCTTACGCAATAATCGATACACAAAGTGACCCTAAAAGTGATACTTGCCCTAGTACTCCAAAACAGTGGGATCTTGCAAATAAATTAGTAGACGAATTAAAAGCAATAGGTTTAAGTGATGTTACTATTGATGATAATGCTTATATAATGGCTACAGTACCTGCCACTACTACAAAAAAAACTCCTACTATTGGGTTTATAGCTCATTTTGATACTTCGCCTGATTATAGTGGTACAAATGTAAAGCCGCAAATAATTGAAAACTACGACGGAAAAGATATTATTTTAAACAAGGACACAATTTTATCGCCCTCTTATTTTTCCGATTTAAAACAGTACAAAGGGCAAACTCTAATTACCACCGATGGTACGACCTTATTAGGTGCCGATGATAAGGCTGGAATTACTGAAATTGTATCGGCAGTAGAGTA
>CAZJGP010000246.1:0-6705 GCA_964545595.1 uncultured Flavobacteriaceae bacterium
TGGGAAACTCAAGAAGATTTAGCTCAGGTATATATCAATTGGAGTGGTTATGCGTATCACGGTGCTAAAAATCAAGGAACTTCAGCACATGAATCTTTTGAAAAACGATTATCGAATATAGAAGTGGTTATTCAGAATCAAGATAACAGAGAACACGATTTATTAGATTCTGATGACTATTACCAGTTTCAAGGAGGAATGACTGCTGCAGTTGCTAAAACTAAAGGGGAGCAACCCGAAACCTATTTTGGAGATCATTCCAGACCAGAAAACCCAAGAATAAAAACCTTAAAAGAGGAGTTGCTAAAAGTATATAGATCACGTGTTGTAAACCCAAAATGGATGCAAGGAATGCGCGATCATGGTTATAAAGGAGCCTTTGAAATGGCTGCTACTATGGATTACTTATTTGCGTATGATGCTACGACCAACTTGGTGGAAGATTTTATGTATGAAGGCATTACTGAAGCTTATTTACTAGATCAAGAAAATAAAGCCTTTATTGAGCAACATAACAAGTGGGCATTAAAAGATATGTCTGAACGCATGCTGGAAGCTATTCAACGTGGGCTATGGAAAGACCCTTCTGATGATATGAAAAAAGATTTAGAAAATTTGTATTTAGGTGCAGAAGGGGATTTGGAGTAATGAATCAAACAAATTAAACATCTAACTTAACATTTTTTTATTTCAAGTATAAATATTTGGACTTTAGATGAGATAAAAGTTTTAATTTTACCTCCTTTATTTTAATTTTGAAGTAAGAAATTACGTTCAAAGTCTGTAGTATTCATTTAAGCCCCCCGCTAATAAAATGTACAAATTATTATTTTTATTATTAATTTATAATATTTCGTTTTCTCAAATAACAATTAATGGAGTTGTTTTAGATTCAAAAACAAAAAAAGGATTAAGCGATGTTATAGTAACCGATTTAAAAACAAGTGAAAAAAAGGTAACAAATTCCAAAGGAGAATTTAAATTTTTATTTTCTGATACTAGAAGAGTTTCTTTAAATATTAGTGCTATAGGTTATATAAACACTATTGTCAATTTAAAGGCTAATGAAAATAATATTATAGTATTATTAACTGAAGAAGCTACTAATTTAAGTGAGGTGACTTTAGTAAGTGATAAGCATAAAAAAATTGTAGAATCTCCTTTTTCTTTAATTGTAGTTAATAGTGCAGATATTGAAAAAACAACCTCGCCTGATTTTTATAAAGCTTTAGAAAATGAAAAAGGAATTAATTTAAATACAAATTCCTTAACGTTTAAATCGGTTAATACGAGAGGTTTTGCAACGTTCGAAAACAATCGTTTTATACAATTAGTTGATGGTATTGATAACGCATCGCCAGGTTTGGGTTTCACTTTTGGAAACGCATTGGGTTTAAATGAATTAGATGTACAGTCAATAACAGTTTTACCAGGAGCATCATCGGCTATATATGGTGCTAATGCCTTTAATGGTGTTTTAGAAACGGTAAGCAAAAACCCTTTTGATTATCAAGGAACTTCCGTTTATGTTAAACCAGGGGTAACGGTATCGAATAACGCAGGGGTTAATGAGTTTATAGATGTTGGTTTTCGTTTTGCAAAGAAAATATCAGATCGTTTTGCTTTAAAGTTAACTGGTAGTTTTATAAAAGGGACTGACTGGCAAGCAACCGATGATAGAAATATTGATGCCCAAGGAAATGTTATTAAAGGAGACAGAGGATCGGATCCAGGTTATAATGGCATTAACTTTTACGGAGATATTGTTGCTACCAATTTAGATGGTGTAGGTGTAGTTTCAAGAACAGGTTATGCCGAGCAGGAACTAGCAGACTCTTCTACTGAAAATTTTAAATCTACCTTAAGTTTTCATTATAAACCTTTAGGTGAAAAAAAGGTAGATGAAATTATTTTATCGGGTGTTTTAGGAACGGGGTCAACCACTTTTCAAGGAGCAAGCCGTAATGCTTTGGATGGCTATATAAATTTTCAACCTAAAATAACGTATAAAAATAAACACTTGACAACTAGTGTTTACTCTACATTAGGTAGTACAGGCGACTCGTATGATATTCGTTTTGCTGGGATAAACTTAAATAGAGCTGCTAAATCGGACATTGACTGGTTTACCGATTATAGCTTAGCTTTTAATGGTGTTTTGTTAAATCCGGCATTTGGAGGAGTTTTTGAAGGCTTAGCGCCAGAGCAACAAAGTCATGCAGCAGCTAGAGCTTTTGCTGATAATAATTTATTGAATACAAATAGTTTAAATGCTAATCAGCAGGGAGCGTTAAATTCAGTAATTTCTAGTATTACCGGCGGAGCTGTAAATATTTGGCAACGTACCGATTCGCAGAGACTTGTTAGTGGAACTTCTGAATTTAATGAAGCTTTAGATGCTATTAAAAGAGAAACTAATACGGCTTCAGGGGCAAAACTATTGAATAATTCAAGGTTGCACCATGGTCAAATAAAATATGAATTTAAAGACAAAATAAAATTTGCAAACATTCAATTAGGAGGATCATTACGTAGTTATACTTTAGATTCGGATGGAACATTTTTTAATGATTCGGCTGATGATAATATTAACTATACTGAGCAGGGTGCTTATGGGCAAATTCAAAAAAAGCTATTGAATAATAGTTTAAATTTATCAGGTACTATTCGTTACGATGAAAGTAAAAGTTTTAAAGGTAATATTAGTTCGGTACTATCAGGTGTTTATGTAATTGATGCAGCCAAAAAACAAGTTCTTAGAGCTTCTTATAAAACTGGGTTTAGAAACCCGTCTTCTGCCGAACAATATTTAGGGTTCAATGTAGGCTCTTCTATAATTATAGGAGCTGCCAAAGATAATTTAGATCGTAGTTTATCGAGTAGTAATTTAACTTTAAGAGATGTGCTTGAAGCGACTGGATTTAGTACTTTAAAGCAAGAAAAAGTAATATCTTATGAATTAGGGTATAGGCTTAGTTTAACAGGTTTTACGATCGATGCAAGTTCGTATGTTAACTCCTATAAAAACTTTATATCTATTAGAACAGTACAGGTAGAAAATCAAAATTTTGATCTTTATACTAATACAAATGCCGACATAAATTCTTACGGAACAGATATTGGAGTTACCAAAAAAGTATTTAAAAACTTTGATGTTAAACTTAATTATTCTTTTGCAAAATTTGAGTTTAATCAAGAAGAAGATCCTGATCTAGAAACTAGATTTAATACACCAGAACATACTGTAAAATTAACTATATCGAACCCTAATATTTATAAAGGTATTGGCTTTGGGTTTAATACACGTTGGCAAGATGCTTATGAATGGGAATCGGCATTTGTAGATGATACAATTGGAGCTCGTTTTGTGGTAGATGCTAGTTTAAACTACTATTACTCTAAATTAAATTCAAAAATTAAAATAGGAGGGGTAAATATTCTTCAAAATGAATACGTATCGGCACCAGGATCAGGAACTATTGGAGGACAATACTTTGTTTCTTGGATATGTGATTTTTAATAGTTTTAAGATATACTATTATAAAAAAAGCTCTAACAAATCAGTTAGAGCTTTTCTAGTTTTTAAACTTAAGTTACAATAGGAGCATTTATACAATGTTCTGGTATACCATAACCATCAACTAAAGTGTTTATATGTGGCCTAAGCTCAGTAGAAAGTCTCTCTACGCGTTGTCTTATAGCTTTTGATTTAGAGCCACTAATATAACTTTGCTCTAAGTACCAAGAGGCATCTTGCCTTATTTGGTGTAAAGCATAAAGAGTTCCTAATTTTTTAAATAGCTCTTTATGTTTATAATCTTCTATATTTTCAGTAAAATCATTAAAAGTATTGTAAGCTAGTTCAATACTATAGGCTTTTCCTAAAGTTAATAAATGAGTTTGCACTTTTAAGAAAGCTTGGTATGATGGCACCCCTTTTTTAATATACTCCCTAATTCGCATGGCTAAACTATATGTTAATTTACGTGTACGATAACTAAAGGCATCTTTATGGAAGGTGTCGCTGTATAAATGATCTTTATCTGTGTTGTTAGTATAAATAGGATTATTTGTAATAAGCGTATCACTAATTTTAGAACTCAGTAATTTTAATATAGCAGTAAAACCAGCACTGTTAAATTCTGATTTAAAGTCAGAAAGAACCCCTTTTGCAGCTAATTGTAATAATACATGATTATCTCCTTCGAAAGTGGTAAAAATATCTACATCTCCTTTTAAGTCGGCAATTTGATTTTCTATTAAATACCCTTTACCACCGCAGGCCTCTCGGCATTCTTGTATAGTTTCGTTAGCAAACCAAGTAATTATAGATTTTAACCCAGCAGCCTGTGTTTCAACTTTACGTTTATCAACTACTGCTTTGTCACTATATACTTTCATCATATGAGTTAATGTAATATCATATACATAACAAGAGGCAATAGCAGGTGTTAATCGTAATTGATGAGAAGGGTAATCCATTAAAAGATCTTCCTGAATTTTTATGCTATCGTTAAATTGTCTTCTTTTTAAAGCATATTTTACAGCAATGGTTAATGTTTTTTTAGCGCCACCAAGTCCGGCACGAGCTACACATATACGCCCTCCAACTAAAGTTCCAAGCATGGTGAAAAATCGCTTGTTAGGGTTTTTAATATCAGAATGATAGTTACCATTATCATCGATATTTCCGTATTTATTCAATAAATTTTCTCTAGGTACTCGAACTTGGTTAAACCAAATTTTACCATTATCAACACCATTTAAGCCAAGCTTATAACCGTTATCTTCAATAATAACACCTGGTAATAATTCATGCTGTTCATTTCGTACAGGTACTAATATAGCATGAACGCCTTCGTTTTTACCATTAACAATTAATTGAGCAAATACAGATGCCATTTTAGAATGTAATGCATTACCAATATATTCTTTGTTATCATTTTTACCAGGAGTATGTATAACAATAGTATCGGTTTCCTTATCGTAAGTAGCAGTAGTTTTTACTCCACGAACATTAGAACCGTGTCCAGTTTCGGTCATAGCAAAGCAACCTAACAATTTAGTTTTACCAGTATCACTTAAATAAGCATCATGGTGTTTTTTAGTACCTAATTTTTGTATACTACCTCCAAAGAGACCAAATTGTACTCCAAATTTAATAGCTAAACTACCATCTATGTACATTAAGTTTTCAAAAATTGCAGCATAAGCAGGCATATCGTCAGTACCACCATAAGCTTCAGGATAAGCCATAGCTCCGTAACCTTTTTCTGCTAAAAAAGAAACTTGCTTTAGTACATGTGCTCTAAAATCATCTTTATTTCGCTTAATATTCCAGTCGAAAATAGGATTTTTTAAAACATCTCTAAAAGTATCTATTATACTATTATGTTCTCCTTTTAATAGGTTATCTATAGTTTCTGAATTATAATAATTTGATATACTATCTTTAGAAACTTCAACATCAAATAAATGTCGATAATGATTAGGCTGAATACCTAAATTAATTTCAATATTTTTTAATTGTTCATTAAAAGAGCTTTTAGAAAAATAATGATTTACTACTTTTTCAGAAAAAGAAGTAAGTGGATAAGTTTCGTTTTCTACAAGTTTAACTTTAGAATTAGTAATAGACATTTTCCAATTTCTTAATTCTTTATTTATAGGATGCTTATCTCTATTTAAATAAGATAAAAGATATTGTTTGTCTTCATTACTAAGTGTAGTATCACTAGTTATGGCATTTTTAATTACTGTAATTTCAGATAATGATAGTAAATCATCAGACCAGATAACATAAAAAAAAGCTATGTATTGTAATACACCAGGAGAGTATGTTTGTTTAATCATAATATGAATTTACAATAAAAAGTAATATTATATTTAAAGGTTAAAAAACTAATTGTTCGGTAATCTATTAAAATCAATATTATATAGACTAAATCAGTTTCATTGCTATCTTATGGCAGATTAAGATTTACAATAAAGTTATATTTGTTTGAAATTAAAGTTTGTATGTTTAGTAAACCTGAAAAGAATTTTTTTAATACTTTATTTACAGTAATTTCTGAAGCAGCAATTATTGTAGATAGTTTTCAGAAAATTAAAGTAATAAATCCTGCTGCTCAATATGATACTCCCAATCTTTAGGACAGCCTAAAGGTATTTTTAAATTATTTACGAAGCCATATTTTTCTGATAAAATATTTGATCAGGAGGTACTTTTCCTATTTTAGTATGTCTTCTTTTGGTATTATAAAATTCAATATATTCTTTGACATTTTGATATAATTCTAAACCTCCATTTGAAGGGTTTAAATATATTTTTTCATATTTGATAGACTTCCAAAATCTTTCTATATAGATATTATCCAGAGCTCTGCCTTTTCCATCCATAGAGATTTGTATGTTGTGCTTTTTTAATGTAGCAATGTACAGATCACTGGTGTATTGAGAACCTTGATCAGAGTTGTGTATTTGTGGAGCTCCATATTGTTGTATAGTATCTAGTAATAACTCTTTACACCACCCAGCACTCATAGAATTAGAGATACTCCAGTTTAAAATTTTTCTGCTATGCACATCAATAATTGCTGCCATATACATAAACCCACGATGCATAGGAATATAAGTGATATCAGTCTGCCAAACTTGATTGGGATGTGTGATCTTAAGGTCTTTTAATAAATATGGATAGACATA
>CAZJGP010000247.1:0-10652 GCA_964545595.1 uncultured Flavobacteriaceae bacterium
ATACCATAACGATCTCTAAGGTCGACCCAAATCATAAAGCCTTTGTCTCTGGTTTTTTGTACCCAACCAGATAATGTAACTTTTTTATTTATATCCTCGGCGCGTAATGCACCACAAGTATGACTTCTGTACATGAAAAAATATTTATGAATACAAATTTAACTAATTAAAGTTCTTTTTTGGATAGAATATAATTATTTGAAGACTTCTTTTTTAAGAAATACTATTGTATTGCTATATGTTCTTCTTTTGAGTTTTGATATGAAGAAAAAATCTTTTTTAAACCGAAAAATAATATAATTCCAAAAGGTATAATACTTACAGCCCAACCTGTGGTTCCGCAAACTAATTCGTAAGACAAGTCTTTTAGTGTTGACCAAAAGTTAATGTTGAAACTTTTTTTAATAGCACCATAGGTCAATAATTCATGTTGAACATTAAAAATTTTAGCTCCAAGTTTTATAAAAGGAATGATTAAAAAAAGCTTAATAGGTTCCATACTATATGCAATAGTTATCATTATAGGAAAATTTAACTTTAAGGATATAGCTAAAAAAGAAATAAACACAGTGGTCAAACCTATTACAGGAAAAAGTGAAATTACTACAGCAATAACAATACTTAAGGCTAAGTCAGTGGGGGTTAAACCTTGATTAAATATATTTTTTATTTTTTGAATTACTTTTTTCATAAGCTACTTTTTGAGTAGTTAACCTATTGATATAATAAATTTTATTTAAGTTAGTTAACAATAGAGTTTGTGCTTTAGTCGTTAAAGTTTTAATTACAAACAATATTTTTCAGAAAACTATTTGGGGTTTTATAAAATGTTAACATAACATTAACTTTTGTAATGAAATTTTTTTTTGATTGCATAGACTAACGAAGCTGATAAAATAAATACTAACTAGCTCTAGAAAAACTACTTGTAAAAATGCTTGACGACTCGAACAAAATTACTATTTCAACAAAAATGCTATTAGTTATAGGTCTTTTAGCATCTGTTTTTGTTGGCTTAGGAGAATTTTTATTGCACTTTTTACCTGAAGGGCCTAAAGGGGAAATATCCATGCTTTATGATGTGCCATTGGATAGAGCAAGTAAAGGGCATTTTTTTGCAGTATATGCTGCGCCTTTTTATTTTGCTGGTTATTACGGATTAATGCGTGTATTTAAAAGCTCAAATCAATTTTTAGCCACATTATTATTTATATTTGGGGTGTTGTCTTTTGCTTATGGTAGTGTATATGTTTCTTCGCGTTACTTTGCTGCCGAAGTGTTACAACGTAGTATGGATACTCCTGATTTCGAATTTTATTTAGCCTCATATGAAAAGCATTACCAGTCTACGGTATGGGCTTTACGAATATTAATTTTATCGGTATCAGTGGTATACGGAACACTTGTAGTTAAAAACAATTTTGGTATGCCTAAATGGTTGGCAGTTTTTAACCCAATTGTACTATTGGTGTTAACTATATCAACTATTGCATGGGCAAAACCAATAGGGGTTTATATAGCACCAATTGCTATGAATGCAACCCATTTTATCTTTTTCGGAATAGTTCTATTTCAATTTAATAAACAATAACTATAACTATCAAAATCAATACAATGAAAAAAGTTTTATTAGGCCTATTAGGGGTCGTAGTACTTGCAGTAGGAGCTATTTTATTATTCTTTAAAAACGATGCTAAGGATCCTTATGCTGATTCTAAGTCAGAACAAACAACACAAAAAGTAGTATGGGGTAAATTTGGAGCATCATGTGATGCTAAGGATACACCAAATAAAAAACACGGAAGTGTTTTTCAGAAATGTGATTACTCAGTGCCAGATAAAGAAATTCCTACATTTACAGATGCCTCTTTTGATTTTGTAAACCGATTTGACCCTAAAAGATCGTTGCCAATAATGGCATCAGCAATGTTTGATATTGATGGTGATGGCGTTGATGAGGTTTTTATAGCAGGTGGTGTAACTCAAGATGATGTTTTATACAAGTATAAAAAAGGTCATTTTTTCGATGTTACCGAAGAAGTTAAACTTCCTAAAAAGCCAGCTAATACAAGTACATATGGAGCGGTTTCATTTGACTTAGATTCAGATGGAAAAACTGATTTATTAGTAAATGGAGATTATGGTTTATTATGGTATAGAAATACAGGAGAAGGTTTTGAAGTGCAAAAAATTGATGTTCCTTTAAATGAGAAATCAGTAGCGGCATCTATTACTATAGGAGATATTAACCGTGATGGTTTTGCTGATATTTTTGTTAGTGCTTATATTAAGTTAGACAAAATGGAAGGTCAAACAATCTTTAAAGACTTTAACTATGGTTCTTCTAGTTTATTGATGGTAAATAATGGTGATAATACATTTAAAGACTCTACAGCAGAGTATGGTTTAACGTATGTACATAATACATTTATGGCTGTTTTTGTAGATGTAGATAATGATCAATTTTTAGATTTAGTAGTAGCTCATGATACAGGTGAGGTTCGTACTTATAAAAATAACGAAGGAAAAAGTTTTACTAAAAAATCGAATCCAACAACAGGTAAGTATGCATACCCAATGGGTATTGCTGTAGGAGATTATAATAATGATGGAAATATCGATTTCTTTTTCTCTAATACAGGAACATCAGTACCTACTTTTTTAGCTAAAGGAGATTTAGATGAAGGAGATGAATTTATTGGAACTTGGATATTATTTAAAAATGAGGGAGACTTTAAATTTACAGATACAGCAAAGGAAACAAAGGTTGCTGATTTTGAGTTTTCTTGGGGAGCAATTTTTGAAGACTTTAATTTAGATGGAAGACAAGATTTAGTAGTAGCAGAAAATTATGTAGATTTTCCTCCGCACAAATTATTTAGATTACCAGGTCGTTTCTTAGTACAACGAGAAGATGGAACATTTTCAGCAGTAGAAGATCAATCTAATACTATTAACAAAAATTATGGTATAACGCCACTTTCAAGTGATTTTAATCAAGATGGATATCCTGATATGGTGTTTGCTAACATAGGAAGTCCTATGAAAGCAAAAATTAACAGAGGTGGTGATGCTAACTTTTTAGCAGTTCGTTTTGCTGAAACAACTAAAAATGTTGGAGCCAAAGTAACTATTACTAAAGCTGATGGAAGCATTCAAGCAGATGTTTATGTAATTGGAGAAGGTTTAGTAAGTGATCAAACATCTACAATAACATTTGGATTGGGTACTGCAAAAGAAGTGGTTTCTATGCTAATTAATTATGCTGATGGAACTTCTAAAACTATTAAGAATCCAGAAATTAACAAGATTCATAAAATGTAATTTTAGTAAATAAGATTTTTAAAAAGCCTTAATTAAGTGTGAAATCTTTTTTAAGGCTTTTTTATTATTGTAAATTCATAAAAAAAATATTTATGTTTTATTGGATTACTACTATTTTTTTAATTTATGTAATGTACGCCTCTTTTGAATTATCGTTTGATGATTGGATGAAGAAGAAAAAATGCCCTAAAATATTAGGTGTTCCTGCTTGTAATATTGTGTTTGTGTCTTTTTTAATAGCTTTTATTTGTCATTTTTTAAATACGCTTATTACCAATCAAGTTTATTTTTTATTTATCGGAATATCAGGTTTAATTGCACTTGTTGGTAGTATTACTGAATTAACAGGAAAAACAATTTGTCCTAAAACAGAATCAGGAACACCTATGTGTTACTTTTCATTAGCTTTTAGTATAGTATTGGCAATTACAAAACAACTCTCATTTTAAATAAATAATGATGAAACCCGAATTATATAAACACTATAGAGTTTGTAACCTTTGCGAAGCTATGTGTGGGTTAGAGATTATTCATGAAGGTAAAGAAGTAAAAAAAATTAAAGGAGATAAAAAGGATCCTTTAAGTAAAGGAAGCATTTGCCCTAAAGGAGTTTTAATTCATAAAATACATGATGACCCTAATCGCTTAAAAAAGCCATTACGAAAAACAGAAACGGGCGAATGGGAAGAAATAGATTGGGATACAGCTTTAGATATTGTAGGTAATAAAATTAACGCAATTAGGCTTGAACATGGAGACGATGCAGTTGGAATTTATTTAGGAAATCCAACAGTTCATAATTTCGGGATTATGACAATGATAGGAGAGCTGAAACGTATGTTACGTACCAAGAACTCTTTTTCGGCTTCGTCAATGGATCAGCTGCCTCATCATTTTATGGGGTATTATATGTATGGTCACCCTTTGAATATTCCTATTCCTGATATTGATAATACTAATTATATGATCATTTTCGGGGCAAATCCTATTGCTTCTAACGGAAGTTTAATGTCTGCTCCTGGAATTGGCAAAAGATTAGGGAATATTAAAAAAAGAGGAGGGAAAATAATTCAATTTGATCCTCGAAAAAATGAAACAAGTACTGTTGTAGATGAGCATTATTTTATAAAGCCTAATACAGATATTTATTTTCTTTTGGGGATGCTACATTTAATACAAAAGAACAGTTGGATCAATTTACAACATCTAAAAAACGAGATAACAGGTTTAGAAAAATTAAAAGATATAGCTATCGATTTTACGCCTGAAAAAGTAGCTAAAATTACAGGTGTAGCTGCAAATGATATTATTAGAATAACTAAAGAGTTTGCATCAGAAGATAAGGCAGTACTTTACGGACGTATGGGAATGTCTACTCAGGAGCACGGTGGTTTATGTCATTGGTTGTCAGGAGTAATTAATATTTTGACAGGACATTTAGATAGAACAGGTGGTGCTATGTTTACTAAACCAGCTGTTGATATAAAAAGAGCTAAAACCTTTAAGAAAGCACATGGTAGATGGCATAGCCGCGTAAGAGGTTTAGCTGAGTTTGAAGGAGAATTGCCGGTGTCAGTAATGGCTGAAGAGATATTGACTCCAGGAAAAGGACAAATTAAAGCATTAATAACCCATGCTGGTAATCCAGCATTATCTACGCCTAATGCTAATAGATTAGATGAAGCTTTACCTAAGCTTGATTTTATGGTTTCCATTGATATATTTTTAAATGAAACCACAAAACATGCCGATATTATTTTGCCTCCACCGTCTCATTTAGAAGTGGATCATTATGATTTAATTTTTAATTTAATTTCGGTGAGCAATAATGTAAAGTTTTCGGAAGCTTTATTTACACCAAAAGAAGGGCAGTTGTATGATTGGCAAATTGCTAAAGAATTAACGAAACGTTTTGCAAAATTTTCTAAAAGTAAGCCTTCAAAAATGATGCAATGGTTAACACCTAAGCAAATACTTAACTTAGGCTTGTTAACAGGTCCTTATGGTAAATTGAGTAGTGTTTCTAAATTGTTTTCAGGTATAAGCTTAAAAAAAGTAATTGACTCTAAACACGGAATTTCTTTAGGTGCTTTGCAACAACGAATTCCTGAGGTACTATTAACTAAAGATGGAAAAATAAATATAGCAGATGAGGTCTTTTTAAAAGGACTTGATAAAGTAGCTTCTGAATTAGAACAGCATCCATATATGAAGCTTTCTAAGCAAGACTTTTTATTGATTGGACGTAGAAATTTGCGAACCAATAACTCGTGGATGCATAATATTGAAAATCTAGCTAAAGGGAAAAATAAATGTACAGTAATGATGCATCCGGCAGATGCCGAAAAACATAATTTAGAAGATGCAGTAGATGTAATAGTAACTTCTGAAACAGGAAAAATAACAATTCCACTTGAAATTACAGATACTTTAATGCCAGGTGTTGTTAGTATTCCTCATGGATTTGGACATATTAAAAAAGGAATACAATTAGACATTGCTTCGAAACCTGAAAATGCCGGGGTTTCGGTAAATGATATTACCGATCATAACAGGATTGATCCAGTTACAGGTAACGCAGCCTTTTCGGGTCAAATAGTTCAAATTTTATCAGCGATATAAATTATTAAAAGAAAGTTATGAACGAGATAAAATGTGAGGTAACTAAATCAATTAATGTATTTATAAAAGCGAAAAACAGTACTGTTGACCTAAACGAGCCTTTATATGCTGTTAATTGGTTTTCTACAAAAATAGCTTGGATGTACCACCTCTATAATTTTTTAGCAAATAAAAGTTTGACTAAAATAGGAGGTAGTGCTTTTTTTAAAGGAGAAATTATAAAAACAATTCTTGATCAAAAAAACACAAAAAGAGATTTTATTTTAATTATACGTTACCCTAACGGAAACGGATTTAAAGGGTTGATGGAGAATACCTGTTTTAAAATAGTAAGCCTTTTAAGAATGTTTGCTGTTAAAGAATTTTCTTTTGGATTTACCAATAAACAATTAGCTAGTGATAGTAATTTGATTGATAATTTATATTATGTAGTACATCATTTTAAAAGTACAAGCCACGCAGTTTATTCTCAAATAAATGATTTGTTGACAGATAATGTTACGGTTAAATATTCAGGAAAAATGGTTGCGGAATTGTATAGTAAACAAACGGATAAAAAAATAGAAGAAGTTCCTAATGTTATGGATGGTGTTGTTATTTATGAATCAAAATCAGGAAGTGCTATTTTAGATATGATAGCACAAAGCAAGTATCAAAAAATAATTGAAAATTTAGATTCATCTTATATAGGAACTGTAAAAAGAACAATTTAAATATGTTGAAACAAACAAAATATGTCCTTATTACAGGGGTTTCAACTGGTATAGGAAATGATGCTACAGGTTATTTAATTAAAAAAGGTTACCACGTACTTGGTAGTGTTCGTAAAGAAAGTGATGTTATAAGTTTAGAAAAACAATTTCCTGCTAATTTCACTTGCTTACGGTTTGATGTAACTAAAATAGATGAGGTTAAATTAGCTTTTGAGAAAGTGTTAACCATTCTTAACGGAAATATATTAAGTGGTCTTGTTAATAATGCAGGTTTAGCTATTGGTGGCCCTATTGAATTAATGGATGATGATAAATTTCGTTATCAAATGGAAGTTAATTTATTTGCAGTTAGAAACACAACCAATATTTTTTTACCATTATTAAAAGGAAATAAAAAAAAAGGTATTCAAGGTGGTAAAATTATTATGATAAGTAGTATTTCAGGAGTGTTTAATACGCCTTTTAATGGTGCTTATTGCATATCTAAACACGCTATGGAAAGTTTAGCTGAAATTTACCGAAGAGAATTAATGATGTATAATATTGATGTGATTTCTATACAACCAGGACCTATTCAATCTAAATTATGGGCTAAGAACGTGAATAAGTATGAAGAGTATGAAAATACTCCTTATGATAAGTTAATGAAGCGTTCTAATGCAATTATGCAAAAGGCAGAGAAAGATGCTTTACCAGCTGAAATTATTTCTAAATTAATTTTTAAAATTTTAAATAAGAAAACAAAGCTTGCTTTTGTAATAAATAAGAATAAACTAATGACTATCTTTTTTATAAAGTATATTCCTGCACGATGGGTCGATGTTATTTTTTATAAAAAACTATTTAAATAAACTACGTATTAAAAATTTTATCATGAAAAAAATATTTTATTTGGTAGCAACTGCTTTTTTGCTTTTTGCTATTTATGGAGCGGCAAATTTATCTTTAAACGATTTTAATGGAATGATTAGTTGCCCTAAAATTGCAGGTATACCAGCTTGTTATTTAGTTTTATTGTTTTTTATATTAGGTGCCGTTAGTCATTTTGTAAAGAGTAAATATTCAAATAAGGCATTCTATTTCTTTATTGGTACACCAGGGGTGTTGGCTCTTTTTGCATCGATTAAAGAGTTAAGTATTGCTCATACATGCCCTAGAACCAGTACAGGAGTACCTATGTGTTTTATTTCGTTAGGCTTATGTAGTGTTATTTTGCTTTTTAAATTTTTGTCTCTAAGAAAAAGTAAGTAATACTTTAAGATTGAAGTTTTTACAATAATTAATTTACAATTTTTTGAAAATTAAAATAGCATTAGGGGGTGGGTGCCATTGGTGTACCGAAGCAGTTTTTCAATCTTTAAAAGGGGTTGAAAAAGTGAACCAAGGTTATGTAGCTTCAACTGGTGAAAATAATTGGTTTTCCGAAGCTGTTATTGTGCACTTTGAAGATGAGATTATCACATTAAAAACCTTAATAGAAATTCATTTACATACGCATAAAAGTGCTTCAGCACATTCTATGCGAAATAAATACCGTTCAGCAATTTATACTTTTACAGAAGAGCAATTTGCTGATTCTAGTTTAATTTTGAATGAATTAAAAATTAAATTAGATCAAAATATAATTACTAAAATATATCCTTTTTTTGAGTTTAAAGAATCAAGAAAAGAAATACAAAACTATTACACAAAAGGGCCTGAAAAGCCCTTTTGTGTGCGTTTTATAAATCCTAAATTAGAATTATTACTTACTAATTTTTCAAGTCAAATTCGTAAAGATTTCATCAAGAAAAAATGATTTCTTAAGCGATACTTTCTTCTGTTTTATTCTTCATAAATAAAGTTAAAATAAGTTTAATCAAGAAGTAAGCAGGTATAGAAAGCGGAAGCACAGTAACTGCCCACCCGGCAAATCCACAAATTAATTCGAAAGATAAAGAGCCTATAGTTTCTATTAAACTGTTTTCTTGAAAGCTTTTTTTAATAGAGATTAAATCTAGTAGTTCGTGTTTTACACCAAAAAGAGCACCTCCTATTTTAATTAACGGAATAACTAACAATAACTTTAAGGGCTCAATAGAGTAACTAACAATTATCATTATAGGTAAATTAAGCTTTAGTTTTAAAGCTAATAATGTTAACAATATAGTTGTAATTCCAAAAATTGGAAACATAGACACCACAATACTCACCGTTAATGATAAAGCAAGTTGTTTAGGAGTTAAGCCTTGTTTAAATACATTGATTAACTTTTGATATGTTTTTTTTATAAAATTCATAAATTAATATTAGGCAAAATAACCTCCAAATAAAATGTGACACATTAAAAATGCAATTACAGAAAGTATAATTCCTGCTAAAAACACATTAAAAGAAATGCGTAAAAGCTTAAACTTTCTGTTCATTGTTTTTCCTAAATAAAAAGTGTCTTTTGCAATAGTTTTGTATAGTTCATCGCCTTGGTGCATTAGGTTTGAAATACTATTAACGTAATCTTCTTCTTCCATTTTATGAAAATTACCATAAAACATAAGATTACCAATTTTTTTATTTCCGTGTTCTAATTCAGGTCTAGTCGCTACAACGGCAAAAGCAATAGAAGCTAAGTTGGTTAATAAAATAAGAACAGCAGGGTAAATTAAATGAGGATCTTTATCTAATTGATTTAAAACAGTCCCTAAAATTATAGATAATATTAAAGCGTTAATAGAAATCAAAATATTTGATTTTTTATCAATCATTGAATTTAAAGTGTACTGATTTTTAGAAAGTAATCTAAATAATGTTTCCACCCCTTTTTCGGGTCTAGTTTCTATTTTAGATAGCTTTTTCTTAAGACTTTTAAGCTTTTTCTTGTCAATATTTAATTCGTTCATTAAATATTGATCTTCTGCTTTTAGAGCTGTTTTATCACTCATTTTAATTAGTTTAGTTCTTTCGTCAAAAATCGACTATAAAAATTACAATTAACGTTAAGTATTTCATAAGAAAACGTCATAAATGTTAATATGTTATGTTTATTATTGTAACGTAGAATTGATATTTTAATTATGGAAAATTGGTATTTACCTATAACCTTAGTGCCTGGTATTGGGCTTTTAATTTTATCAACATCAAATTTAATGTTGACATTGAGTACGGAGATTAGTACTATAATCACGAATATTGATGGGGATAATCCTATAATTTCTAGAAAGCTTAATCAGTTAAAAAAACTGAATATGACTATGGTATTGTTATATATATCGGTTGCATGCTTAGTGGTAGCAGGACTATTAGGAGGGGTAAGTTCTAGTATTGGAGTAGAAAACAATATAGTTCTTTACATAGCTATACTTGGTATTTTGTTTATTCTTTCGGCGCTATCGTTATTAATTGTTTATTCTTTTAGAGCTATTAGTATTCGTCAAGATCAATTTAAAGATCATATAAAAAATAAAAATTAATTTCAAAATAATAGGAATAAAAAAAGGCTACTCTTCCACATTTTAAGAGTAGCCTTTTTTGTATTATAAAAATTGATTGTTAGGTAATTGAAACAATATCTTTCCCTATCCATTTTTTTAAGATTAATTTAAAACGGTGTATCAAATAAAATAAAACAGGAACAATAACTAAGGTTAAAAAAGTAGCTACTATTAAACCATAGATAACGGTTTTTGCTAGTGGCCCCCAAAAAATAACATTATCACCACCAATATAAATATTAGGATTACCCGTTGCAAAAAGAGCAAAGAAATCAATATTAATACCCCATGCTAAAGGAATTAAACCTAAAACTGTGGTAATTGCTGTTAATATTACTGGCCGTAAACGAGCACGACCACCTTCTATAATGGCTTCTTTTACATATTCTTTAGGCAATAATGTGCCAATTTCAAAACCTAAGTCTACCGTTTTTCTATCTATAAGTAATTGAGTGTAATCTAATAATACCACTCCGTTATTAACAACAATTCCGGCTAACGAAATAATACCCATCATAGTCATCAT
>CAZJGP010000248.1:0-12880 GCA_964545595.1 uncultured Flavobacteriaceae bacterium
CCTCAAGAAATAATGCAACATTTTGGAGGGTTTGAAATTGCAATGATTGCTGGCGCAATGTTAAAAGCTGCAGAACTTAAAATGACTATTCTAGTAGATGGTTTTATTGTTACTTCTGCTCTATTATATGCACATGCAATAAATAAAAACATCTTAGATTATTGCATTATGTGTCACGAATCAAACGAGAAAGGGCATCAAAAAATGTTAACATTTCTTAATAAAAAAGCTGCATTACAACTAGGCTTACGTTTAGGCGAAGGTACAGGTGTCGCCTTAACTTTTCCTTTAATTAACGCTTCGGTAAACTTTTTAAATAACATGGCTAGTTTTGAAAGTGCTGGTGTAAGCAACGCTTAATGAAAAAAGAAATACATATATTTTTTACAGCACTCATGTTTTTTACACGCATTCCGTGTCCTAAATGGGTTAACCACGACCCTACTTATTTGCAAAAAAGCAGTAAATATTTTCCTTTAGTAGGTATTGTTGTTGGATCTATTGGTGCTTTTGTATTTTATATTTCTCAATTAATTTTCAGTACAGAAATAGCATTATTATTTAGTATGGCTAGCACTATTTATGCTACCGGAGGTTTTCATGAAGATGGTTTTGCAGATGTTTGTGACGGTTTTGGTGGTGGTTGGACCAAAGAAAAAATTCTTTTAATAATGAAAGACTCTACACTTGGAACTTATGGAGTCATTGGTTTACTTTTAATTTTAACACTTAAGTTTTCTGCTTTACGCGAAATGAAACCAGAACAAATTGTAATTGCACTAATTTCAACACATGCTTTGAGTCGTTTTATAGCAACTAGCTTATTATACACACACGAATATGTGCGTGATAATGAAACAAGCAAAGTAAAACCAACAGCAAAAAGCATGGAAACTTACCAGCTTGTAATTGCTGGTATTATTGGTTTTTTGCCTTTAGTAGCTTTTAAATCGGTTAGCGTTTTTTTGGTTATTATTCCTGCATATCTTTCTAAAATGTTTTTAGGAGCAAAATTTAATAAATGGATTGGCGGACAAACTGGCGATTGCGCTGGAGCTGTACAGCAACTTAGTGAAGTTATTATTTATTTAAGCCTTATTATTATATGGAAATTTATTTAATTAGGCATACTACCCCTGATATTGAAAAAGGTATTTGCTACGGACAAACCAATATTGGAGTTACTAATAGTTTTTTTAAAGAAGTTGATGCCATAAAAAAACAACTATCTGAAAACAAAAATTACAAAGTATATTCTAGCCCTTTATTTCGTTGCTATAAATTAGCTACAGAATTAGGAAATCCTATTTTTACAGACAGTCGTTTAAAAGAGTTAAATTTCGGAAAATGGGAAAACATCCCCTGGGATAATATTCCTAAAAAAGAAATTGACCCTTGGATGAAAGATTTTGTTACCGAAAAACCAACAGAAGGAGAATCATATATAGAACTTAAAAATCGAGTAATTGATTTTTTTAATTCATTAACAAAAGAAGACACCTCTAGCAAAAAATTAATAATAGTTTGTCATGCTGGACCTATGAGAGCTTTTTTAAGTCATATTCAAAACATCGATTTAAAAGATTCTTTTACCATTAAAATTGATTACGGTCAAGTATTTAAAATTAAACATACTAACAATGCTTTTAGTTTAGTATCGTAATTATCTTACTATGAAACTTCTTTTAAAATTATTTCCTTTTTTATTATTAAGTATTGCTTGTAAAAATAATACCGAGGTCCCCCCTCTTTTAAATAGCAAATTAAAAACTGAAATAAAACCTACTTATGCAAAAGGGTTTTCTGTTTTTAAAGGAGAAAATTATATTAAAATTGCTATTTACACTCCATGGCCTGGTGCTAAAGATACTTTAACGCATTATTTGTTTTCTAAAAACGAAACCATACCAAAAGGTTTAAAAAATGAGTCTATAATAAGAACTCCTATTAATAAAATAATTAGCTGTTCTACGGTTGATATTCCTTTATTAGAAGCTATTAATATGGAACATACACTTATTGGTTTTCCGGAACACAAATATATATCGTCAAACAAAACCCGTAAACTAATTGATAATGATTCCGTAAAAGATATTGGAAGCTTACAACATTTAAATACCGAAATGATTTTAGATCTTAATCCTGATTTAATAGTAGGTTTTAGCTCAAATTCAGATAATAAAACATTTAATTTATTAGAGCGTTCTGGTATTCAAACCTTAATGAATGAATCTTGGTTAGAAACCCACCCACTAGGAAGAGCCGAATGGATTAAAGTATATGGGCTCTTATTTAATAAAGAAAAAGAAGCCGAAACTTATTTTAACAATATTGCGCAAAGCTATAATCAAGCTTTAAATTTGGTAAAAAACATAACTAATAAACCTAAAGTATTATCGGGTAACATGTACAAAGATGTTTGGTATGTACCTGGCGGAAATAGTTATGCGGCAAAACTTATAGCCGACGCCAGAGGCGATTATTTTTGGAAAGAAAACGCAGAAACAGGTAGTTTAGCTTTTAGTTTTGAATCTGTTTACGAAAAAGCCGAAAAAGCTTCAGTTTGGATTGGTGGCGGTAATTATAGCAGTTATAAAGAACTAATTAATCGTGAAAACAAGTACAACCTTTTTGATGCTGTAAAACAGAAAAATGTGTATTCAAAAGATTTAAAAAAAGGACAAACCGGAGGCATTTTATATTACGAACAAGGCTCCTTACACGCCGATTGGATATTAAAAGACCTTATAAAAATTTTTCATCCTAACTTAGTGCCTAATTATAATATGCATTTTTATCAAAAATTGAACTAATTGTTTAACAAAACATCTTCATATAGCTTGCCATTTGTAAGTCTTATTATAGGGCTTATAGTGTTTTGGGTAATTAATTTAAGCCTGGGTAGTGTTTCTATTCCTGTTAAAGATGTATTTAATGGTATTATTGGCAACCCTGTTAGTAAATTAAGTTGGCAAAATATTATTTGGGCATACCGTATACCAAAATCCATTACAGCAATACTAGTTGGTAGTGGCCTCGGTGTTTCGGGGCTTTTAATGCAAACTTTATTCAGGAACCCTTTAGCCGGCCCTTATGTGTTAGGTTTAAGCTCTGGTGCTAGTTTAGGGGTCGCAATTTGTATTATGGGAGCTACATTATTTAGTAGCTTAGAGTTTTTACTTAGTCAAAAATGGAGTTATGCCTTCTCGGCCAGTTTAGGTAGTTTTTTTGTTTTAGTTTGTGTACTTATCGTTTCTTCAAAAGTAAAAGACCACATGGCTATACTAATTATTGGGTTAATGTTTGCCAGTATAACATCGGGGGTAGTTAGTGTATTATCTTTTTTTGCTTCCGCGGAAGCGTTACAACAGTATATTTTTTGGGGCTTTGGTAGTTTAGGAAACCTTTCGTGGCAAGAGCTCTATTGGTTTTTACTTATTTACTGTTTGGGTATTATTTTAAGCTTTGCTAGTATAAAAGCTTTAAATGGTTTGCAATTAGGAGAGTCTTATGCAAAAAGTATGGGGCAAAACATTACTAAAAACCGTTTTTTAATTATTGGCGCTACCAGTTTATTATGTGGTGTAATTACTGCATTTGCTGGCCCTATTGCTTTTGTAGGTTTGGCTATTCCGCATTTAACACGTCAGTTATTTAAAACATCAAATCATAAAATATTACTACCCGCTGTAATGCTTTTAGGAAGTATTTTAATGCTTATTTGCGATAGTTTGGCTCAATTACCAGGTTCTAAGTTAGTGTTTCCTATAAATGCTATTACTGCATTAATTGGTGCCCCTGTTATTATTGGTTTATTATTAAAAAACCGTAAAATACTTTTTTAATGGAAGCTAAAAAAACAGTTATACAGGTAGACCATTTAAGTATTGGTTACACGCATAGTAAACATGAAAAAATAATACTTTCTGATATTAATTTTTCTATTTCTACAGGTAATTTGGTTGGAATTATCGGTGCTAATGGAACAGGAAAATCTACTTTATTACGCACTTTAGCTCATCAGCAAAAAAAACTGTCCGGCCAGGCTTTAATTAATAATAAGCTTATTGAAAATTATTCTATAAACTCTTGGGCAACACAAGTTAGTTGGGTACATACCGAAACTTTAATTCCGCAAAGCTTAACCGTTTTTGAGTTGGTAAGTTTAGGTAGGCAACCTTATACCAATTGGTTAGATAAACTAAAAACTAGGGATATTCAGAAAATTAACGAAAGCCTTAAACTTACTGATTTAGTTAATTTACAAGATCGAAAATGCAGTACTTTAAGTGATGGGCAATTACAACGTGTATTTATTGCTCGGGCAATTACTCAAGATACCCCTATAATTTTTTTAGATGAGCCTACTACTCATTTAGATTTACACCATAAAGTAGAAACACTTATCTTATTAAAAAAGCTTTGCACAGAGTTCAATAAAACTATTGTATTCTCATCGCACGAAATTGAATTAGTTTTACAAGTATGTAATCAGATAATTAGTATTACCGATAAAAAAGTACATTTAAATACACCTGACAACTTAATTGAAAGTTCTATTTTAAACGATTTGTTTAAAAACTCTTCCGTATATTTTAATCCAGAATTAAAAAATTTTAGAATGAAATAAGTTTACCTCCTTATTTTAAAAAATACACCTATATGATATCAGTTCAAGAAGCATTAGAAATTATTAAACAGCACCAATATGTTGCTTTACCTATTGAAAAAGAATTAGCTTTTTGTTTAAACTACACCTTAGCACAAGATATTTTTTCGCCAATAGCAATGCCTCCTTTTAATCAATCGGCAATGGATGGTTATGCTATTAATATGCAAGAAAACAGTACTTATTCCCTTGTAGGGGAAGTAAAAGCTGGTGATGCTGCTAATTATATATTAGAGCCTGGACAGGCTGTTCGTATTTTTACCGGAGCTGAAGTTCCTGCAACTGCTAACGCTGTTGTAATACAAGAAAAAATTGAGAAGCTTAATGATAATACTGTTGTTATTCAAGAAACTCCTAAAGAAAATCAAAACATACGTGATAAAGGCGAACAAATTAAAAATGACGATTTAGCTATTACCCAAAATACTATTTTAACGCCTTCAGTAATTAGTTTTTTAGCAAGTTTAGGAATTAATTCTGTAAAAGTATACCCTAAACCAAAAGTAGCTATTGTAGTTACTGGTAGTGAACTTATAACTCCTGGGGCGCCATATGAGCAAGGAAAAATATACGAGAGTAATTCTATAATGTTAGCTACCACATTACAGCAGGAAAACATTATTGATTACAGCGTTCACAAAGTTGCTGACAATTACCAAAGTACTGAAGAATTATTAAAAAAAGTTATTACTGAAAATGATTTTGTTTTAGTTAGTGGTGGAATATCTGTTGGCGATTATGACTTTGTTGGAAAAGCTTTAAAAGCTCTTAATACCGAACAATTATTTTACAAAATAAAACAAAAGCCTGGTAAGCCTTTATTTTTTGGTAAAAATAATAAAACATATATTTTTGCTTTACCTGGTAATCCTGCTTCTGCCCTAACTTGTTTTTACATTTATGCACTACCAATGTTAAGAAGTTTTAGTATGCACCCTTCTCCTTATTTAAAACGCAAACAAAAAAAAATATCTCATAATTATACTGTAAAAGGAATAAGAGCACAATTTTTAAAAGCAAATTACCAAAAAGATTTTGTTGAAATTTTAGGCTTACAAAGTTCAGCTATGGTTCATGGCTTTAATAACTCTAATTGTTTAGCTTTTGTAAAAGAAAACACTAATGAATTAACAAAAAATGAATTAATTGAAATAATCGAACTATAACGTTACAAAGCAAAAATAAAGCACTTAATCTGTTTTTTTAACTTTAAAACTTGAATATATTTCTTACTTTTGACGCTAATAACCAAATAGCTCGTCAAATGGTAAGAAAATACTTTTTATTATTAACCACTCTAATTAGTTTTGTTAGTATCTCGTCTTTTAAAATTGTTGCCCAACAGACATTTACTGTTAGTAACCAAGAAGATTTTAATAATGCTATATCTGCTGTAACAAATGGTGCTGGAGATACTATTGAATGGGTTGATGGAACCTACACTGATATTGTAATGAATATTTCTAGAGGTTCTGGTACTATTATTAAAGCACAAACATCTGGTGGTGTTATTTTTAATGGAGAATCAAGAGCTATCATTAATGCTGATGATATTACTTTTACAGGTTTTCAATATGTTGGTGGTAATATTTTTACAAGTTTAGATGATACTAGATCTGATCAATTTGTAATAAATGTAAGAAATGATAATGTGGTTATTTCTCATATTAATATTCAAGATTATTCAAGTCTTAGATATCTAAACCTAAGGGATGAATGCGAAAATGCTACTGTTATTTTTTGCAACTTTGAAAATAGAATAAACGACGTTGATCAAAATATTGTCCAAGTAGAAGCTGGTTTCGAAAGTGATGGTACCTTTACTCAAGGAAATCATAAAATTCAATATTGTTCATTTAAAAATTTTCAAGCTCCAGAGGGTGTTGATATAGGAGATGGTGGTGTAGAACCAATTAGAATTGGATCAAAAGCAGATCAATCTAATATTAGTAATACTATAATTGAATATTGTTATTTTACAGAATGTAACGGTGATGGTGAAATGGTTTCATACAAAGCTAGGCGTAACACTATTCGTTTTAACACTTTTGAAAATAATCCAAATAGTGAAGTTGTATTAAGACACGGAGCTGACGGTATAGTTTATGGTAATTTTTTCCTAAACGGAATGGGTGGTGTACGAATTAGAGAAGGACAAAATCATGTTGTTTTCAACAACTACTTTGAAGGTATTACTGAAAGAGCTCTTTACCTACAAAATAGAAGTGGTGATGCTAGTAGTGTTTTAATAGATAACGTAATTTTTGCTCATAACACTTTTGTAAATAGTGAAGAAATTAGATTAACAGATTTTAATGAATTATTACCAACAAATATTGTTTTTGCAAATAATATATTTACAGACCCTGTTGATAATCTTTTTAGAGATGCTACAGGTAATGAAGAATGGATTGGAAACATTGCTTTTGGAGATTTAGGAAATACGAATGTAAATGAATCTGATTTCAATAGAATAGATCCAGAATTAACTTTAAACACAGAAGGTTTTTATCAATTAACTTCAAATAGCCCTGCCATTGATAATTCTTCAGATGCTAACCCTAGTTTATTTCCTTTTGCTACTTTTAGTGATTTAGAATTTGATGATGAATTGTTATTAGACATAACATCGGGAACTCCATTAGTACTTACTGAAGCTGAGGTTTTACCAACTGTAACGGGAGCTATTGTTACAAGACCCACTGCTATAGCTGATAAAGATATAGGAGCTCAAGAATATAGCTCTTCAGCTACTGTACAACCTTTTGTTACTGATGATAATACAGGTCCTTTTTATTTAATGCCAATAGACCCTATTTTAAGTAGTCCTGAATTTATTGAAAACTTAGGTAGTGATCTTGTTTTTTATCCTAATCCTGTTGATAGAGATATAACATTTGCTTTTAATTTTAATGTAAATACTTCTATTAATATTGAAGTATATGATATTACCGGTAAAAAAATAACAACTTTAGTAGATGAAAATTTTAATAGAGGTTCTAATACTTCTACTCAAAATATTAACATAAGTACTGGTATCTATTTATTAATTATTAATGTTACCGATTCATCTGGTAATGTAACTACAAAAACAGAAAAGCTTTTAAAATTATAGAGCTTAAAAAATACTAATAAAAAAGAGCTATCTACAAAGTAGATAGCTCTTTTCTTTTTATTTAAAATTACAGTTTACAAACTGTTAAAAATAGCTTGTGCGCATTTTTCTCCATCTATAGCTGCTGAGATAATTCCTCCAGCGTAACCTGCACCTTCTCCGCAAGGGTATAACCCTTTTATTTGAGGATGCTCTAATGTTTTAAAATCACGAGGTATCCTTACAGGTGATGAGGTTCTTGATTCAGGTGCATGAGCAACAGCTTCTTCTGTCAAATATCCTCTCATACTTTTATTAAAATCTTGAAAGCCTTTTTTTAGAATATCATGAATAAACTTCGGAAATACAGCCCCCATATCAGTAGGAGTTAACCCTGGTTTGTATGATGTTTCTGGTAACGAAGTTGATACCTTTTCTGTAACTAAATCTGTTAACCTTTGTGCTGGTACTTTTTGTGTCTCCCCTCCTATTTTCCACGCTTTTTGTTCTATAGCTTCTTGAAAATGCATACCTGCTAAAGGCCCATATTCTTTATAAGCTGCAAAATCTTCTAATTTTAATTCAACTACAATTCCACTATTTGATGTTGGTTGATCTCTCTTTGATGGAGACCACCCATTAGTTACTACTTCTCCTGGTCGTGTAGCACAAGGTGCTATTACTCCTCCTGGGCACATACAAAAAGAATACATACCTCTACCTTTAACCTGTTTTACAATACTGTATGGAGATGGTGGTAAATAAATACCTCTATCATCACATTTATATTGTATTTTATCAATTAGTTGCTGTGAATGTTCCACTCGAACCCCTAAAGCAAAAGGTTTTACTTCTATTAAAATTTCTTTTTTGTGTAGTAATTCAAAAATATCACGTGCAGAATGCCCTGTTGCTAAAATTACTTTACGAGCTTCTACTAATGATTCATCTTGTAACACTACACCTTGAATTTCTTGATTTTTAATTTTAAAATCAATTACTCTTTTATCAAACCATACTTCTCCTCCTTGTTCAATAATCCTTTCGCGCATAGACGCTATTATATCGGGTAACTTATTAGTTCCAATATGTGGGTGAGCATCAACCATTATTTGTGGGGTTGCACCAAAACCAACAAGCAATTCTAATACTTTATTTACATCTCCTCTTTTTTTTGAACGTGTATATAATTTACCATCACTATAGGTTCCTGCTCCTCCTTCTCCAAAGCAATAGTTAGAATCTTCATTTACAATATGATCTCTAGTAATTGCTTTTAAATCTCTACGGCGAGCTCTAACATCTTTACCTCGTTCTATTACAATAGGCTTTAAACCTAACTCTACACATTTTAATGCTGCAAATAATCCTGCCGGACCTGCACCAACAATAATTACTGTTTCTGCATTTGTTACATTAGGGTAATTAGGCAATAAAAACTCTTTTTCTGTAAAAGAATTATCCATAAAAACCTCTAGCTTTAAATTAATTTTTATTGCTTTTTGCCTAGCGTCTATAGAACGTTTTAAAATTTCAACATGTACAATATCACTTGCTTTTATTCCATTTAAACGAGCTACTTTAAGCTTTAATAAATGTGGTGTAGCTGCTTCTTTAGGTGATACCTGAATGTTTACTATTTCGACCATGTAGAATTTTTACGCAAAGATAGTTATTTAGGCTATTATTATGATTCTAATAAAATACCTAAAAATATTTTTATAACTCATTTTTTAATATTTTTAAGAACTGAAAAACACTTATTCTATAGTATATGAATTATTTAAAATTGTCCTTTTTTTTATTTTTTACATTCTTATTTTTAAACTCGTGTAGTAGTTCTGATGATGATACCCTCGATTTTAGAAATGAAAATTGTGCTTTTTTTGATAATGGTTCTAGAAATGATTTTTCTCCTGATAATGTAAATGCTTTTTTATTTTTTGGGTTAGATGTTTATTATTTATTTAAAGAAGATCAAGAAGCTTTTTTTGAAGATTCATCTGATTTAATTAATTTAAGTATTGCTCCTGAAACGTTTTTTGATGCTATTACTGTAGTTGAAGATCGATTTAGTTTTTTAGTAAGTGATTTAGAAGTTTTACAAAATTCTTTTGTTGGAACTAGTGTAACTGATGGAATCGATTTAAGCTTAAATTTTATAGACGATAATCAATTTGAATTAATAGCTTCTGTTAATTATGTAGCAACAGGTAGCCCTGGAGATATAGCAGGTATTGAACGTGGAAATCTATTTTCATCTATAAATGGAATTACTTTAAATCTAGATAATTTTAGTGAACTTTTAAATTTAGATACTTATGATTTAGATCTATTAACTGTAAATACTTTAGATAACACTTTTACACCTTTAAGAAGTGTTACTATAAACAAAATTGAATTTACCGAAAACCCTATCTTAATAAATACTATAATTAACATAGATGGTTTAAAGATTGGCTATGTTGTATACAATGGTTTTATTAGAGGTTCTGAAAATGAATTAAATGAGGTTTTCGGAAACTTTAGAGCCGAAGGTGTTGATGAACTTATACTAGATCTTCGTTATAATGGAGGTGGTAGCATTAGTACTGCGGTTGACTTATGCGGTATGATTACAGGGCAATTTGATAATCAAGTATTAATTACGGAACAATGGAATTGTGAAATTCAAAACTTTTTTATTGAAGAAAATGAAGAATTATTAAATACAAGATTTAGGAATACTTTAACGGATGGAGCTACAGAATTAAACTCTCTAAATTTAAATCAAGTATATATTATAAGTTCTGAAAACAGAACAGCATCATCGAGTGAACTTGTTATAAACGGGTTAAATGCTTACATTGATGTTATACATATTGGAAGTCCTAACGGAACTGTTGGTAAATCTCAAGCTTCTATAACTTTATATGATTCTCCTTCATTAACAACTACTGAAGATATTAACACAGCCCACAGCTTTGCTATGCAACCACTTGTTTTTACTTCTGCTAATAATAATGGTGATATTGTATCTAATAATGGTTTGACACCTGATGTTTTTGCAATTGAAAACATCTTTAATTTAGGAACTTTAGGTGAAACTAGTGATCCTCTTTTACAAGCAGCAATTAATGAAATTACAGGAAATAATTTTTCAGCAAGAAATACTGTGAACAGATCTATTGGTAATTATGTTGGTAATTCTAAAGAGAATACTATCTCTTATCAAAGAATGTATAAATAATATATAAATTCTTTTACAAAAGCTTATAATTAATATTATAAGCTTTTTTTTGTTTAACAATTTGTTAAAACACAATAAACTATACTTATTTTGATATAAGTATTGTCAATACTAAAATTATATATAATTTTATACTATAAAATATGTTATGACTATTACTCAACTTAAATATGTTTTAGCGGTTGCTGAACATCAAAATTTTACAAAAGCTGCAAAAACTGTATTTGTTACTCAGCCTACTTTGAGTATGCAAATTCAAAAATTAGAAGATGAGTTAGATATATTAATTTTTGATCGTTCTAAAAAACCTATTCAATTAACTGATATAGGATCTAAACTTGTTGTACAAGCTCGAAATATAGTTAATGAGAGTGATAGAATGCAAGATGTTGTTGATCAACAAAAAGGATTTATTGGTGGAGAATTTACTTTAGGAATTATACCTACAGTTATGCCTACACTTTTACCAATGTTTTTAAACACTTACATTAAAAAATTTCCTAGGGTAAAATTAAAAATAGTTGAATTACCAACAGAAAGTATTGTAAAAGACTTATTAGAAGGACACTTAGATGCTGCTATTGCTGCAACACCTTTAAATAACGATAAAATAAAAGAGCGTGTTTTATATTATGAACCATTCATAGGTTATGTACCAAAAAACAATGCTTTAGCAAACAAAGAAACGCTTTCTCCTGCTGATTTAGATGTTAATGATTTACTTTTATTAGAAGATGGTCATTGCTTTAGAGATAGTGTTTTAAACATATGTAAAACTAAAAAAGCATATGATGATGAACATTTTAAACTTGCTAGCGGAAGTTTTGAAACCATAATAAAACTTTCTAATGAAGGTTTAGGAATGACATTACTACCTTATTTAAATAGTTTAGATATAAACGAAAAAGATAAAGAGAATTTAAAAACTTTTAATGAACCTAGCCCTGCTCGTGAGGTTAGTTTAATTTATCAAAAAAGCGAATTAAAAATTCAAATTATAAACTCATTAAAAGATACTATTGGCGCTATTGTTAAGGGGGTTATTGCTTTTCAAAACGTAGAAATTGTTAGTCCTTTAAATAAAAACAAATTTTAATCTAACGATAATATAAAAAACAAACGAGCTTGTTTTTTTAAATAAGCTTTAGTTCTGTTTGGAATATTGTTATTATTTAAAACTAATCCCTTTACATTCGATTTTTTTGTACCATAAACTTCTGGAACATATTTAATGTTATTGTTATTAGCATGTACTAATAATAAACTAGGCATTTTGGTAAAAGCCAAAGGTAATTCTTCTAATAAATTATGACCTACGTGAATAACCCATACTTTTTGCATTGCTACAATAGCGTCAGGTATAGTCAATAGTTCATTATTTTCAATATATAAATTCTTTATATTCTTTAAATTAAATAAGCCTTTAGGTAGTGTATTAAGTTTATTTTTATTTAACCAAAGAGATTCTAGTTTTGGTAATTGTTTTAAATATTTAAAGGTTTCATTATCTGATATTTTGTTATTTGTTAAATTAAGATCTTTTAGCTCTTTTAATTCTTCTATTGTACTTGGCAAAGCTGCTAAATCATTTTCTTGAAGGTTTAAAAACTGTAAAGGCAGTGACTTTAGTTTATAAAAAGTGCTTTCTAAATTTAATTTAGGGTTTTTATTTAGAGATAACTGCTCCAAATTACGAAAACGAATTATTGCTTCTGGTATTTTACTTAAATCATTATCATCTAAAATAAGTACTTTAAGTTTTGAAGGATTTTTTATTAACCTTAAAACTATTTCAAAATCTAAATTAGCATTATTAGATAGGTTTAATGAATATAAATTTAAACACTTACCAAGTTGTTTATAAATAATAGCATTACCTGTATTACTT
>CAZJGP010000249.1:0-22714 GCA_964545595.1 uncultured Flavobacteriaceae bacterium
GCTTCATAAGTAATACCAACACGGTGTCGTAATACATCAATTACTACAGCTCTAACATCTTCAGGAATAACATAACCCCTACGCTTAATAAAAGCATAACACTTAGCTGCAGTTGCTAAACTAATACTACCACGGGGAGAAGATCCAAAACTAATTAATGGTTTTAAATCAGGTAAATTATAGCGCTCTGGGTAACGAGTAGCAAAAACAATATCCAGTATGTATTTTTCTATTTTCTCATCCATGTATACGCTACGTACAGACTCTTGTGCTTTTTTAATTTCGTCTACACTTACTACTGCGTTTACAGTTTCATAAGTTCCTCTTAAATTAGCACGCATAATAATTTGTTCATCCTCTATTTTAGGATAATCAATTACGGTTTTTAACATAAAACGGTCCATTTGTGCTTCCGGTAACGGGTATGTTCCTTCTTGTTCCACGGGGTTTTGTGTTGCCATTACTAAGAAAGGCTTATCTAGTTTAAAAGTTTCATCGCCAATAGTAACTTGTTTTTCTTGCATGGCTTCTAGTAAAGCACTCTGTACTTTTGCAGGAGCACGATTAATTTCATCGGCAAGAACGAAATTTGCAAAAATAGGACCTTTCTTTATCATGAAATCATTTTCTTTCATGTTATAAATAAGAGTACCAACAACATCGGCAGGTAATAAATCGGGTGTAAACTGTACACGGCTAAAAGAACCGTCAACCGCTTTAGATAGTGTATTAATAGCTAATGTTTTTGCTAGACCTGGCACACCTTCTAATAAAATATGACCTTGACCTATAAGACCAATTAATAATCGTTCGATCATATATTTTTGACCAACAATTACTTTGTTTAATTCGGTAGTTAACAAATCAATAAAAGCTGAATCTTTTTCAATTTGTTCATTTATTGCTCGGATATCAACTGATGCAGTTTGTTCCATTTGTATTTGTGTTTTTTTAGAATTGTGAATTTACTATTCCTAAGTAATTATTGCAAATAGGTTTTTAAATTTTTAATGGATGTTAAAAGAAAAACCTTCAATTCTTAAGGATATTTTATTTGTTCTTAATTATGTATTTTAACAAAACGAAAAAGGAGTAATGGTGTTGCAGTTTTGTAGGTTTAAAAATAGATAGTAAAGTTATATTGTTATGCTTAATAAACGCTTATTAATTAAAAATTTACTTGCTCATAATGACGAAAATAGCTTTTATGATAAAAAGTTGCGTTTATACCTTTCTGAAAAAGAAGGGAAAGCTAAATTTTTAAAACATGTTTGCGCGCTTTCTAATTCTAACCCGTATAACAATTCTTATATAGTAGTCGGAATAGAAGATCAAGATAACAATATAGTTGGCGTTGATTTTTTTGATGACAGTAAAAGTCAAAACCTTGTTAATGCATACTTGTTAAATTCGCCAATAGTTTCTTATGAGAATATAGCTTTTCCTCATTTACCTATAGGTAAAGTTGTAGGCTTGGTTACAGTGCACCCTAACAATAACGGAGTTTGTACTTTAAGTAAGAATATTTGGAAATATTTTGCTGGAACTCATTTTTATAGAGACGGAAGTATAAGTAAGCCTAAAGCAGATGCTGAGGATTTGATAGATCTAAATTCGAAAACAGTATTTGCAATTGAAAACCATTCTCAAAATAATATAAAGCTTACGCTCGATGGTGTTTTCGATTTTATAAATTCACACGATAATTATAAGCCAACATATAAGGTTTTTAAAGAATACTTTGTGGTTTGTTGGGTTGGTAAAAAAAAAGTTGTTAAAAATGAAAAATATTATTCGAGAGTAGATATAGAATTAATTAACGAGCAAGTACGATTATTTTATTCTGAATTTGATGAGGTAAGTATTGAAAACAATGAAGATGAATTTATAATTACTGAATTTATTAGTTTAGGTTATGATGGTACACATAAATACTATCCATTTGAAAAATTAACAATAACTTTTAAAGAAAATGCTTCGTATGATATTAATACAGAAATTTTATTTAAACCACCTATTTTTGCAACATCAGTAATTAATTTTTTAATGAAAAAAAATGAAGCTGTGTTATTAAAGTTGGCAAACAATGAAGTGTTAACAAAAAAAGAAGAAAAAGCATTACAAGAATTACCAACGACATATTTTATATGCTACTTAAATGGATTGAGTGAGGCTTTAGATAAATTACAAGACATAAAACCATTATTAAAAGCATATTCAGTTGAATTATATAAACTGTATAAAGACACATTAAGGGTAATAAGAAAATTACGATACGATTAATATGGCAGATAATAGAACTTTTACAATTGGAGATATACATGGAGGTTTAAAAGCCTTGAAGCAATTATTGAATAAATTAAACTTAAAAGCCGATGATCATTTAATTTTTATGGGCGATTATGTTGACGGTTGGAGCGAGAGTGCTGAAACTGTTTTTTATTTAATGGAGTTGTCAAAAAAACAAAAGTGTACCTTTATTAAAGGAAATCATGATGAATTGTGTTATGATTGGTTAAAGACAGGAATACATACTGATGAATGGTTTATTCATGGAGGCGAAGCTACAATGAATAGTTATGCAAGGTTTTCTAAAGCAGAAATAGAAACACAGTTTTCTTTTTTTGAAAACTTGCAAAATTATATAGTTCTTAACGAGACCAAATTATTTTTACACGCTGGGTTTACAAATTTACATGGACCACATAAAGAATTTTTTACTAAAATGCTTTATTGGGATCGTAGCCTTTGGGAAATGGCATTGGCTTTAAATCCTGAATTGAAAAAAGATGATGTTCTTTATCCTAAACGTTTTTTACTTTTCAATGAAATTTATGTAGGCCATACACCGGTAACCCGTATAGGAAAAACAAAACCTGTGAATGCAGCTTGTGTTTGGAATGTAGATACAGGAGCGGCCTTTAAAGGACCTTTAACTGCTATGAATATAGAAACTAAAGAAATAGTACAATCAGATCCAGTTTGGACTTTATATTCTAATGAGAAAGGAAGGAATTAAATTGTTTTTATTTTAAATAAAAATAAAAAAAGCAGCAATTTTAATTGCTGCTTTTTTATTAAATAAGTAGTAATAAGTTTAACCTCTATCAACTCCACCGTCTAAACGATCTTGTAAAGTGTTAAGTTCTTCCCACTTTCCTTCAAATGCTAAACCAGCTTGTTGTGGCCATGTAGAAGGGTTGTGAATTTCATATCTTTTTCCTCCAGTATCTAATACTGCTTGACATTTTTTAATTGAAGCAACACTTAATTGATACCAAGTTGTTATTCCTTCATTGTTAAATAAGTCAGAAATTTTAGGACCTATTCCTTCTACTACCTTTAAGTCATCCGCAATAATTTTTTTGCCAAGTACTGCTTTTGCTAAACCAGCATTAAAGTCTAAAGTAGGTTCCGTTTCAGTAACAGGTGTTGCAATAGCTCCTAAGTTAGAAGATATAGTATTTGCTACAGGAATTTCTTTTGCTAAACAAGCACTTAAATCGGCTTCTAATTTGCTGTTTTGTGCCTTTAAACTCTCAAGCTCTGCTGAATTATCTGGTTTAGCTAAACAAGCTTTTAAATCAGTATCTAATTTGTTATTTAGAGCGTTTAATCTGTCAATTTCTGTCGTGTCAACAGTTGGTTTTTTAGCTAAACAAGCTTTTAAATCCGCTTCAAGCTTACTGTTTTTTGACTTAAGAGATTCTATTTCATTCTTCTCATCATCGCAGTTACAAAATAAGCTTTTTAATAACCAACCAAACACAGCGCCAAATAAAGTAGCTAAAATTGGAATTAGGATACACCATATATTATTCATATCGTAAATTTTTATTTGTTTTATTTTAATGTTACTTCTACACGTCTATTTTTAGCACGGCCATCTTTAGTCTTATTTGTTGCAATAGGTTTTTTTGGACCCAGACCAGTAGTATTGACTTTGTTAGTGCTGATACCATTTTGAATTAAGTATTCTTTTACCGTTTTTGCTCTAGCTAAGCTTAAACTAATGTTTTTTGAAGTACTACCTGTATTATCGGTATGACCTATTACATTGATTTTTCCACTATCAACTTTATCTAAATAAGTTGATATTTTCTGCATTTTAATTCGTTGGCTGCTACTTAAGTTTAAATTGCTATCACCAGTATTAAAATAAACAATTAATGGGTTGTTGATAATTTCAGCTTTTAATTCAGCTAATTCATCGCTATGATCTTCAGTATCTGTTATGATGTTAAAAGTAACTGGACCATAATAGACATTGTCATCAGGAATTAAATCATTATTTAATTGAGATGAAAGATTAATATTCTTAGAAGGTATACCTAGTTCAACTAAATGGTTTTTTACAGAATTAGCACGTGCTATACCTAAGTTAGGGAACGCAGAAGGGTTGCTTTCTGAGCTTTTGTAATGACCAATAACATCTATTGATTTTGTTGAGTTTGCCTCAAAATATGATTTAAGTTTAGTAATCCCTTCATTTAAATTACCTGTAATAGGCTTTAAAATATTAAAACTAGAACCGTTGAAATTAAAATTGTCATTTGAACGAAAGTTAAAATCGCCAGAATTGTCATTAAACACTAATCCGTTTTTTGTGGGTTTAGGTGTTTCGGGAATAGCGACAGGAGTAGGGGGTGCTATGGTTGATTTGGTTTTTATATTTGCTTCTCCTCCAGAAGGACAACAAAGTAACCAATTTAATATAGCACCAATAATTGCCGTAAGGATAATCCCTAAGATGTAGTAGAGGGTTTTTTTAGACATAAAATCGATTGTTATTTAGTTAATTAAATATGAATATAATAAATATTAATCTATTAGTTTCGTAATTAACTAAATATCAAATCAAATTATCGATGAAATGCAAAATTAAGATGTAAAAAAGTTGTTTTTTTAAAATTTAACGGTTAATTAATTATAAATTAAAGTTAATTCCTTGAGACAAAGGTAATTCCGTAGAATAGTTAATTGTATTCGTTTGTCGTCTCATATATGCTTTCCAAGCATCTGATCCAGATTCACGCCCTCCGCCAGTATCTTTTTCTCCTCCAAAGGCACCACCAATTTCAGCTCCCGAAGTCCCAATATTTACATTTGCAATACCACAATCGGATCCGTTAGAAGCTAAGAATAACTCTGATTCACGTAAGTTTTGCGTCATTATAGTTGACGAAAGGCCTTGGCTAACATTATTTTGGATACTAATAGCATTTTCAACACTACCAGAATAAGGAATTATGTATAAAATAGGGGCAAAAGTTTCTTCTTGTACTATTTGCATTTCGTTTTTAGCTAAGAAAATTGAAGGAGAAACATAACAACCACTTTCATAGTTTTTTCCAGATAATACTTTTCCTTCAATTATAGGTTTTGCACCTTGCTTTTTACCTTGCTGTAATGCGTTTAAGTAATTATTAGTTGCATCAATATCAATTAAAGGGCCCATATGAAATGACGAATCTAAAGGGGAACCTATTTTTATTTGATCGTAGGCTTTAGTTAAAGACTCTACTACTTTAGAGAGTATACTTTCATGAACGATCAACCTTCTAGTAGAGGTACACCTTTGTCCTGCCGTTCCTATTGCTCCAAAAACTGCAGCGTTTAAGGTTAATTTTAAATCAGCATTAGGTGTAACAATCATTGCGTTGTTTCCGCCAAGTTCTAGTAAAGATTTACCAAGACGTTTGGCAACATTAACGGCTACATCTTTTCCCATTTTTGTAGACCCTGTTGCAGATAGTAGAGGTATACGAATATCTGATGCTAATTTTTTTCCTAATTCATAATTACCATTTATTAAACAAGAAATACCACTAGGTAAACTATTATCTTGTAAAACTTGGGCAATAATTTTTTGACAAGCAATAGCACATAAAGGTGTTTTTTCTGAAGGTTTCCAAATGGTAACATTACCACAAATCCAGGCAAGAGCAGTGTTCCAAGCCCAAACGGCCACAGGGAAATTAAAAGCAGAGATAATACCAACGACCCCTAAAGGGTGGTATTGTTCATACATACGATGTAAAGGTCTTTCAGAATGCATTGTTAAACCGTGTAATTGTCTAGAAAGACCTACAGCAAATTCACATATGTCAATCATTTCTTGTACTTCTCCAAGGCCTTCTTGTAATGATTTTCCCATTTCGTAAGAAACCAAAGCACCAAGATCTTCTTTTTTGTTACGTAAAGCTTCTCCAAACTGTCGTACCATTTCGCCTCGTTTGGGAGCGGGTACTGTTCTCCATTTTATAAATGCACTTTGAGCATCTTTTATTACTGTATTATATTGTTCATTAGTAGTTAAACTAATTGTAGCTATTTGTTTTCCGTTAACAGGAGAAAAGCTTTTAATTAAATTTGTACTAGTAATAAAACTACTTCCAATAGCGGTTCCTGTTTCTGCGGTAGTAATATTTAAATTATTTAGGTGCTCTTGTATATTGTCCATGGTTTATTTTGTAAAACGTTCGTCAACAGGCATAATTTCATTACAGTTTTTGCATGTTCTTAGTTTTTCACTTCCGTAGAAATGTTTAAAGTGTTTTAAAAAATCAACTTCGATATTCTCTAGTTTAAAATATACACTATGTAAAGGATTGTTACAGTTGTCACAAAACCAAAGTAGCCCATCGTCAGCATCTAAGTTATCTCGTTTGCGTTCAATTACTAAACCAATAGAGCCTTCGTGGCGTACTGGAGAATGTGGTATTTTAGCAGGGTGTAAATACATATCGCCAGGACCAAGATGCATAGTTCGTTTTTTTCCATCTTCTTGAATATGCACTTCAATATTTCCTTCTAATTGAAAAAACAATTCTTCAGTTTCATTATAATGATAATCTTTACGTGCGTTTGGTCCAGCTACTATCATAACAATATAATCACCTGCATCTTTATATAAATTTTTATTACCTACAGGCGGCTTTAAAAGATCTCTGTTTTCTTCTAACCACTTATTTAAATTAAAGGGAGCTTGTATTGCCATAATAGTTTAAATTATATTGTTTGCTTGTAATGCAAAATTACATTTTGTGCATAAAAAAACAGCTAATTTTTATTAGCTGTTTTTTTATTGTGTTTTAAAAGTATTAAGCTTCTAGGGCAGGAATACGTAAAACTTGTCCTGGATATATTTTGTCAGGGTGAGAAAGCATTGGTTTGTTTGCTTCAAAAATAACAGGATATTTCATTGCATTTCCATATACTTCTTTTGCAATTTTTCCAAGAGTATCTCCGCTTACTACAGTATGGAATACAGCTTCTGGTTCTTGAACTTCAACTTCCATTTGATCATCAACCTGTGCAATACCATTTGTGTTACCAACTACTAAAATTACTTTTTCTTTAGTTTCTTGGCTTGCAGCTAAACCACTAACAACAGCAATGTCTCCATTAATAACAACCTGCATATTTTCAACTTCAAGACCTAAGTCGGCAGTAGTTTTAATCATTTTAGCAGCAGCAGCTTCGTTTTGAGCTTTTACAGCAGCAGCAGCCTCTGCAGCTTCTTCTTCAACCGATTTTCCAATTCCAATTTTTGCACCAGCGTTTTTAATAAAAGAGAATAATCCCATGTTTGTATATTTTTATATATTATTTGGAAGAAAGTTACAAAATTAACAGAGTGAACCAAAATAAGTTTGCTGTTTATTGGTTTTTTTTGTCGTTTAAAGGTTTCTTTTAAAGGTTGAAATATAAAATATTGCTTGTTTTATAATAAATAATTAAAGCAATTAAAGTGAATACCTATAAAGAAATTCATACTTTTGAAATACTTATAAAATTAGAAAAATGAAAAATTCAATACGTTTTGCCGTAATAGGTGGTGGTAGTTGGGCAACGGCTATTGTTAAGATGTTATGTGAAAATGTAAAAGAACTGAATTGGTATATGCGTAATGAAGATGCTATCGAGCATATTCAAACACATTTGCATAATCCTAATTATTTGAGTTCTGTTGAGTTTCATACTGAACAATTGAATTTAAGTTCTGATATTAATAAAGTTATTGAGAACTCAGACTATATAATTTTTGCCATCCCTTCAGCTTTTTTACATGCAGAACTTAGCAAATTAACTGTTGACTTATCAAATAAAGTTGTTTTTTCAGCTATTAAAGGTATAGTACCAGAGACTAGCCTTATAGTAGGAGAGCATTTTCATGAAGTATATAAAGTTCCTTTTGAAAACATTGGAGTTATTACAGGACCATGCCACGCCGAAGAAGTGGCATTAGAAAAGTTATCTTATTTAACGATAGCTTCTAATGATAAAAGTAAAGCAGATAACGTAGCAAAATATTTAAAGAGTGATTACATAACTTGTAAGACTACAGATGATATTATAGGTACGGAATACGCAGCAGTATTAAAGAATATTTATGCCATTGCAGCAGGTATTGCTCATGGTTTAGGTTATGGTGATAATTTTCAGAGTGTATTAATGAGTAATGCTATTCGTGAAATGAAACGCTTTATTAAAAAGCGTCATAAAATGAAACGAAACATTAATAACTCTGCTTATTTAGGAGATTTATTAGTAACTGGTTATTCTACTTTTTCTAGAAATAGAATGTTTGGTAATATGATAGGTAAGGGCTATACGGTAAAAAGTGCTATGATGGAAATGAATATGGTAGCTGAAGGTTACTATGCATCAAAAAGTGCTTTTGAATTAAATAAAGGAGAAGCTAAAACACCTATTATTGATGCTGTTCATGCAGTACTTTACGAACACCGAAGTGTTAAGAATACTTTTAGAAAATTAACAGAAAAATTAGACTAAATTATTTGAAACATTTTACCGGGTAATGGTTGTACTATACCCTCTAATTCTAATTTAACCAATATACTTGCTACTTGATAAGTTGGTATATTGCAAGTTAATGCAATGGAGTCTAAGTCTTTTTTGCCCTCTTTTAAGAGAACATCATATATGGACTGTTCATTAGGTAATAAGTCAATAAATAATGATTTTTGAATAGCTGTTTGGTTTTCTTTTTCTTGTTTCCAATTCAAAATATAAACTAAATCAGCAACACTAGTTAGCATGTGAGCTTGTTGTGATTTTATTAGCATATTACAACCTTTACTATAAGTGTCATTAATTCTTCCGGGTACTGCAAATACATCTCTAAAATAAGAATTTGCCATTTGAGCAGTTGCAAGAGAACCTCCTTTTTCGGCGCTTTCTATAACTATAGTTGCTTGAGATATACCTGCAATTATTCTATTTCTTTTTAAAAAATTTTGAGGTGTAAATTTATCTGTACTCCAAAAATCAGTATAGAATCCGCCATTATTTTCCATACTAGTCATATACTGTTTATGATTTTTAGGATAAATTTGATTTAGACCATGGCCAAGGCAAGCAATTGTTTGTAAGTTATTTTTAATAGCTGCTTTATGAGCAGTAATATCTACTCCATAAGCATATCCAGAAACTATAATTGGGTTAAAGGGTTTTAAGTTTTCTATTAATTCTTCACAAAAATGAATACCATATCTCGTTATTTTACGAGTTCCAACAATACTTATTACAGGTCTATTATCTAAAATTATTTTACCAGTACTAAATAAAAGAATGGGAGAATCAATACATTGTTTTAAACGTTTTGGGTAGTTGGGGTCTGTATATGGAGAAATTGTAATGTTGTTTTTTTTTATAAATTTTAATTCTTCATCAGCAGCACTTTGGTGAATTTTATTATGTATTGATTTAATTTTTATAGCACCTATTCCTGGTATTTTTAAAAGATTTGATTTCTTTTCTGACAAAACAGCTTCTGCATTTCCTACTGTTTGTATAAGTTTTTTTATAGAAGAGTCTCCTAAATTAGGAACGTTTTGTAGGGTTAAAAGAGCTTTTATATTATTTAAAGAGTTGTTTAAGCTCATTTTCTTACAATTTAATATAATTATATTGTAAATATAATAAATTGAAAATCAAGTTTTTAAAATGAATATTTATGAACTTTGTTAGAGTTGTTAATAAGTATGGTATAAACAATTTTTTAAAAAGTTCATTTTTGTTGATTTTTGCAATATGACAATTTCTAATTACATCTGTGAGCTATTATATAGATACGATTGTATTATCGTGCCTAATTTTGGAGCTATTTTAACAAATAGAACTTCTGCTAAATTAGTTTCAGATGATCATATTTTTTATCCTCCTAATAAACAATTATCATTTAATCAACAGATAATTAATAATGATGGTTTGTTAGCAAATCATATATCTGTTTCAGAAAAAATAACTTACGAAGCTGCTGTTGCTAAAGTTGAGGTGTTTGTTAATGAACTTAAAGTAGAATTACAAGTAAATAAAACTTTATCATTAAATGAAATAGGTGTTTTTAGTTTAAATACTGAAGGTAATATTGAATTTGAACCGGAACATGATAATAACTATTTAATAGAAGCTTTTGGTTTGTCTAGCTTTAAAACAACAAATGTTGTTAGGCAAGAACAAAAAGAAGAAACCCCTGTTTTAGTAGAAGAAGAAATTGAAACAGCTGTAGAAGTTGAAGAAGAAGAGAAATCTACTAGATATGGATATTTAAAAATAGCTGCTGGTTTTGCACTCTTATTAGGTGTTGGTGGCTTTATTGCTAAAAATTATATTGATTACAATAATATAAAAGAATATAATTTAGTAGAAGAGTTTAAAGGAATAGAAATGGCTAATGAAGAAATTCAAAGCGCATCATTTGCATTAGATATTTTAAGTCCATTACCAAGTGTTTCTGTTTCAATAAACAAAAAAGAAGAAGTAATTAAGAATTTTCATGTAATAGCAGGTGCATTTAGAGAATTTCCTAATGCAGAAAATAAAATTAAGCAATTAGAGGCTAAAGGTTTTGAAGCTAATTATATTGGAGAAAATAGATACGGATTACACCAAGTTGCTTACTCAAGTTTTTCTTCAAGAAGAGAAGCTGTTAATGCTTTAAATAAAATTAAACGCACAGAAAATACAAGTGCTTGGTTATTAATTTCTAAATAAATTAATAAAGGTTGCTTACATTTACTATATGAAAACAAAAAAAGCATCGGAGTCATATACTTTATTAACAGATATTGTTTTACCTAGCGAAACAAACTCTTTAAATCATATGTTTGGAGGAGAGTTATTGGCAAGAATGGATAGAGCAGCAAGTATTGCTGCAAGAAGGCATTGTAATGAAATTGTTGTTACGGCATCAGTTAATCAAGTTTCTTTTGAAAAACCGATTCCTTTAGATGCAGTAGTTAGTGTTTCTGCGAAAGTTTCTAGGGCATTTAGAACTTCAATGGAAGTTGTTATTGATGTTTGTGTAGAAGATCCTCAAAAACACAAAAAAGAAAAAACAAACACAGCTATTTATACTTTTGTTGCTGTAAACTCTGAAAAAAAACCAGTTCCTGTTCCTGAGTTAATACCTGAAACACCTCAAGAAATTAAAGACTTTGATGCTGCACTTAGAAGGAAACAATTAAGTTTAGTATTAGCAGGAAGAATGAAGCCAGAACAAGCTACAGAACTCAAAGCTTTATTTGAATAATTCTATAGTTAATCCGGTATAAAATGTTTTGATCTTTAAATTGAGACCTATTTTTTGTGTTTCAATTTATATTTTAAACTAAATCAGTAAATTGTGTTAACTGATTTAAAAACATATAATTATGAGTACACAAGATGGAGTTGTCGAAGGTGTTGCCGATAGATACAGGTAGTACAATTTTTAATTCTTTAGGAGGTTTTTTTAATTCAATACAAGAAGGAGTTGGTCAATATGGACTAAAAATAGTAGGAGGGTATTGTAGCCTTAATTATTGGTCTTTGGATTGTAAAAGTTATTCAAAAAACATTTGATAAAAGTAAAGTAGATCAAACATTAAAACCTTTCTTGGTTACTTTAATAAATTTCCTTTTAAAAGTATTATTGTTTATTTCAATAGCAGGTATTCCTACTGCTACTTTTGCAGCATTATTAGCTGCAGTTGGTTTAGCCATTGGAGGGGCATTTAACGGATCACTTGGTCATATGGCTGCTGGTGTAATATTACTAGTTTTTCGCCCGTTTAAAGTAGGAGATTTAATTGAAACTGATGGTCGTTTAGGTTTTGTAAAAGAAATTTCTGTTTTTGTTACGGTATTAGAAACATTTCAAAATAAAACCGAAATTATACCAAACGGAACTATTACTTCGGGTACCATAACAAATTTGTCTACAATTGGTCATTTAAGAGTAGATATGCCTTTTGGTATTCAATATGGAGCAGATATTAAAGCTGCAAAAAAAATAGTAGAAGATGTTTTAAAAGCGGATAACAAAGTAATGAATGATCCTGCTCCAAGAGTTGCTGTAAATAACTTAGGACACCTAATGGTGTAGAGTTATTGGCATTGCCATACGCTACTTGCGATGATTATTGGGATACACGTCAGAAAATAGTAGAAGCTTTAGGAGAGGCTAGTTACGAAGCTCCTTTACCACAACGAATAGTAACAATGAAAAGTTAATAGATATTTATATTTTCAATAAAAAAACCCCTTCTAAATACTTTTAGAAGGGGTTTTTTTATGTTTTTAAATAAAGACTTTACATTTTATAAATCCAATGTTGAGGATTTATAAATTTTGAGTTTTGATAAATAGAGAACTTCATAATTGAACGCCCTGTTCTAGGGTTTGTGTGCACGGTTCCTATTGCTTGTTTAGTTTTTATTTTATCTCCAACTTTAACTGATATGTTTTCAACGTTATAATACGTGCTAATAAAGTTACCATGTCTTATTTGCACTAATTTACCAGCGCCTTTTATAGCTTGAACAGTAGAAACTTCTCCGTCAAAAATTGCTCGCGCAACTTGGTTTTGATCTGTTTCAATATCCACACCACTATTATTAATTTCTATGTTCTTTAACACTGGGTGTCTTTGTTTACCAAAACCTTTTGTAACTAATCCTTTAATAACAGGCCAAGGTAATTTTCCTTTATTATTGCTAAAGTTATTAGCTAATTTTTTAGCTTCTGCAGTAAGCGCAAATGTTTTTGAATTCTTATTCTTTTTAGCTTTTTTATTAGCTCTAGCAATAGCTTCTCTAATAAGTTTTTCTATTTGCCTGTCAATAGCTCTTGATTTCTTTTGTTGTTTTTTTATTTGTTTAGCATATGTTGCTTGGTTGTTATTTATTTCAGCTATTAACTTTTGTTGAGTTGCTTTTTCAGAAACTAGTTGTTTTTTTATTTTTCGATTATTTTCAACTAATAAATCTTTTTCTTCTTTCTTACTAGCTAAATCAATGTTTAATGTTTTTAAGCGTTCTGTTTTTTCTTCAATTAAAATACCTTGGCTTTTTCTAAATTTAGCATATTGTTGCATATAAGCAACACGTTTATAAGCTTGTGTAAAGTTTTCAGAAGACAATAAAAACATAACCCTATTTTGGCTTGATTTGCTTTTATAAGACTTCTTTATCATTTCGGCATAGTCATTCTTTAAATTAGATAGTTCTGTCTTTAAATCATCTATTTCATTAGTGTTAGCTTTTATTTTTTTTGTTAAGTAGTTAGCTTGTCTATTTGTTAGCTTAACTAATTTGTTTAAAGCTGTTATTTGAAGATCAAGACCATTAACTTGTTCTAGAATTGATTTCTCTTTTTTCTGACTTTCCTTATTTAAATTATTAATAGCAGCAATTTCAGCCTGAAGAGCTTTTCGTTCGGCTTCAAGCTTTTTTTGGTTTTGCTGTGCGTTAATAGTTAAACTTAGTAAAGAACAAGCAAGTATAATTAAGTAATTAATTATTTTCATTGGTCTAATTTAATGTAAATAACGAATATCCTTTAGGAACCGTATACGGAAAAGTTACGTTGACATTTGTTTCTACAGATTTATAGTCAATATTCATAGTGTTACTACCTTCGTTGTTTTTGGCAACAATATTTATGTTTTTAGGAAAATCTTGATTAAAAACTGTTTGGTATTCCGGATAATCAACTTTAATAGAATTACTGTTAGCTGCTTGACTAATTTTTAATTGAGAAACTTTGTATGAGTTTTTATATAAGCCTAATAATATATTATAAAGCGGATCTTGTTTTTTAGGCGTTATTAAAACTTGATTGTCGAGTGATGTGTCAGTTATATATTTTTGATTTTTAAATTCAATAATACTTTGTCCTAATAATAAATTTTGAATTTTGTTAAAATTAACCTCTGTTCCTAAAAAATTAGATAAAGCAGTAAAATCACCATCATAATAACGTTTATTTAGTTTTTCATAAAAAGAAACACGTTCAGGTGTTATATATGCTTTAGCCATTGTAATGCCTAAAAACTTGATGCTAATCCAAATTTGTTTGTCTTTTTCTAAACGTAAATTTGCAGAAGGACTAACCGCTTTTTCTCCATTGTCATAAGTTATTCTTAATCTTGATTGTAATGTTGAAAAATTAAAATCTTTGGTATTATGTAAATTAATTAACTCAGTAATAGAACTATTATTTACTGATGAGTTCGTGTTTTTAATTTGTGAAGACTTACAAGAAGTAAGTAGTGTTAAAGAAGCAATAATTAATATAGATGCTGCTTTTTTTAGTTTAATTAACAATAATTTGTTCACCTTTAATTCTGAATTTTTTTCCTTTTTCAGGATCTCCTGTAGCTTCGTGAGCTTCAGCAATTTTTAAATAGAATGCACGTTCAAGTTGCGCATTGTCTACAATATAGTCTAAACCATCAGTATATGAACTAATAGCATTTGTGTAATTTCCTTTTTTATTTAACAAAGTACCATCTATAAGATACAATAATGGTTGCGAAGGGTATTTTTCTAATGCAATTTTAACTAGAGTAGTAGCTTTTTCTTCTTTACCATAATATAATTGTAGTAATAATGTGTCTTTAATTAAGTCGTAGTTATTAGGGTCTACGTTTAAATTTTTCTCATAAACCTGTAACAAGCTTTCCGTAGAACCTTCGTTTAAATGAAACGAAGATAATTCCATAAAGAATCTTGCATTATTATCATCATTAAGAGAACTAGCTTCTATAGAGTTTAGTTCTTTTTTATAATTAGGATTTTGTTTTCCGTAAGTTCTATATTCATTAAGAATACGCTGTTTAAAAGCGTCATCAATATCATTGCTACTAGTTATTTTTTTCATAATAATAGTAGCTTTTTCCGTGTCGCCATGATCTAAATGTTCTTGAAAAAGAACATAGTTTAATAAAGGAGAGTCAGGAGTATTTTCTATAAAACGATTTAAAACTTTAGTAGCTTCTTTGTCTTTATCTGATTTTTTATAGATTTCGATAAGCTTAATATAAGATTTTTCGTTTTTAGGGTTTCTTTCTAAGGTTTTTTCTAAATCTATTACAATAGGACCTTTGTCTTTTGAAAGATTATAAATGCGATTTCTTAAATTATTTACAGAAGTGTCATAACCATACCTAGCCTGATAAGAGTTTAGTAAGTTTAAAGATAGACCGTACTGCTGTGTGTATAAGTAAACTTTAGCAAGTTTAAGTTTGTGTTTGTCATTAATGTCAATTAAAGACTTTAATGTAGCTATAGATTTATCATATTTTTGTTGCGCAAAATATGTTTTTTGTAAAGCTTCTAAAATAACTTCTTCATTAGGCATTAAGGCAGAAGCCTTTTTAAAATTATCCTCTGCAGTTTCGTATTCTTTTAATTCAAAATAGTTATTCCCTAATTCATAAAAAAGAATTGGTTTACTATTATCTTCTTTGATACAGTTTTTGATGTTGAAAATTGCTTTGTCGTAATTTTTAATTAATCGGTTACTTAAACCTTCATAAAAAGCATTTTCAAAATCATCTGATACATTTGAAATATCATTTAAAGTCGACACATTATTCTTTTCTTGAGAAAGAGCTATAGCGCTACTTAAGCAAAGTATTACAATTAAATATGTCGACTTTAATAGGTTCATTATTCAAATTTTGAGTAATCACCAATACTTATTTTGGTGAATTTTCCGTTGTATTCAACTTTATTACCAATCATAGCTTCTGTTAAAATGGCATCAGTAATAATTGTTTCGTTTTGTACTAAACTATTTTCTATAGTTACATTAGTTAATGCGCAACCATGGCCAATAGAAACATTAGGGCCTACTTTAGTGTTTTTTAAAGTAACATTAGGGCCAATATAACAAGGAGCTATAATTTCAGAATTATCTAAAATTACAGAGCTATCAACCAAGTTTTCAATTTTTTCTTCATGTAAAAAATTAAGCATACGGGCATTAGTCTCTACAGTAACATTTTTGTTACCACAATCCATCCACTCATCTACTTTTCCTGTTTTAAAAACTTTTCCTTGACTCATTAAATCTTTAATACCATCATTAATTTGGTATTCGCCACCGTGTATTAATTTAGCATCAAGTACCGATTGTAAAGAAGCTTTAAGCTCTAATCCGTTTTTAAAATAATAAATTCCTATAACAGCAAGGTCTGAAACTTTTTCAGTTGGTTTTTCAACTAACTCAATAATTTCGTTTTTGTCATTTAATTTAACAACACCGTATGCCTCAGGGTTTGGAACTTGTTTTACCCAAATAACAGAATCTGCTTCAGGGTCTAATTTAAAATCTGCTTTAAAAAGTGTATCTGCATAAGCAACAATACAAGGGCCAGAAAGAGATTCTTTAGCGCACATAATTGCGTGGCCAGTTCCAAGGGGTTTGTCTTGGTAATATATAGATGCTTTTGCTCCTAATGAAGTAGCAATTTTTGTTAATTGTTCTTCAACTCCAAAAGATTGATCAGTAATAAAAGCAACTTCATCAATAGGTTCATTTACAACTTTTGCAATATCTTCAACTAAACGTTGAACAATAGGTTTACCAGCAATAGGTATTAATGGTTTAGGTACTGTTAGTGTATGTGGTCTTAATCTTGAGCCACGCCCAGCCATTGGTACTATTATTTTCATTATATAATTTTGTTTCTGCTTTAAGCAGAATTTTACATTTTTTAAAAGTGTTATTTAACACCTGTACTTCCAAACCCGCCACTTCCGCGCGAAGTTTCAGAAAGCTCTTTTACATTATTCCATTCAACTCTTTCGTATTTTGCAATTATAAGTTGCGCTATACGATCGCCATTTTCAATAGTAAAATCTTCTTTAGATAAATTAACTAAAATTACACCAATTTCACCACGATAATCAGCATCGATAGTGCCGGGAGCATTTAATACAGTTATACCTTTTTTAGCAGCCAAACCACTTCTAGGTCTTACTTGGGCTTCATACCCACCAGATAAAGCAATAAATAAGCCAGTTTTAATTATAACTCGATCTAAAGAACCTAAGGTAATAGGTTTTGTAGTAACAGCTCTTAGATCCATACCTGCAGAAAGTAATGTTTCGTAACTAGGTAGTTGATGGTCAGAAGTGTTTACAATATCAATTTTCATAGAATAGTTTATTGTATAAAGATAAAAATTAGCTTATTGCTTATTTAAAATTGTCTTAATACTATTTCTTTCAAAAATAACGATTATGCCTAAATATACTAAAATAGAAGCTATTTTAACTATAAATAATTGTGGGAAAAGGTAAAGGCAAACAAAGCTTAATATTAGCGCACTAATTAAGTAACTAATTAACCTAGATACATCGTAAGGTATTTTATAAAATTTTTGCCCAATGAAATAAGATATAATCATCATAGTTCCATAAGCAATTAAAGTAGTGTAAGCAGCAGCTATAAAACCATATTTAGGTATAAATAGATAGTTGAAAACAACAGTTATAATTGCTCCTAATATCGAAATATACATACCGTAATATGTTCTATCAGTAAGTTTGTACCAAACAGACAAACTGTGGTAAACACCTAAACACCAATTTGCTAATAAAACTATAGGTACAATTTTAATAGCTATCCAGTAATTTTCATTTCTAATTAATATTTCTTTAAAAATATCTAAAAAAGCAGTTACAAATAAAATACCTAAAGAGGCAAATATTACAAAGAACTTAAGAACAATAGCATAGCTTTCTTTAGCATTGTCGGCTTTAGCTTGATTAAAAACAAAAGGTTCAACCCCCATACGGAAAGCTTGAATAAATAAAGTTAAAAAGACAGTTAATTTATAGCATCCACTATAAGCTCCCATCATATCTTTCCCTAGAAAATTAAGAAGCATTAATTTATCTAGATTTTCATTAATTACAAAAGCAATACCAGAAACCATTATGGGTAACCCATACCAAAGCATTTGTTTAAATAAGGTTTTATCAAACTCAATTTTATGTTTCAAATAAGAAGGTAAAATCAATAGAAATACTATTATGCTAGCAAATAAGTTAGCAATAAAAATATATAATACTTTAGGTTGTTGTAGCCAATTAGGAAGGTCTATATTGTATTTTGGTACAGTCCATAAAAAAAAGAAATTAAGAGCTACGTAAATTGCAATGTTTATAATTTTTATTATGGCAAACTTAATAGCCTTTCGTTGAATACGGTATAAAACAAAAGCAGCAACTGCTAAAGTGTCAAACAATAATATTCCTAAAAGAATTTGCAACCTATCAGGATTAATATCTAACCATTGAGCAACGGGTTCTTTAAAGAACATTATTAGTGTAAAAAATAAAACACTAGTAAAACTAAGAGAAGTTAATAGGGTGGTAAAAACTTTTTTGTTGTTTTTTTTCTTGTTGTAAAAACGAAAAAAAGCAGTTTCCATACCATAAGTTAAGAACACATTAGCAAAAGCTGCGTATACATAAAAGCTGGTGTTTTCAGAATAACTAGCTGTGCTTAATACATAGGTGTGTAGCCCAACTAAAATTAAATTCATTAACCTAGGTAGTACGGTAGCCAAACCATATATAAAAGTGTCCTTAAGTAAGGTTAAGAAAATATTCAATTTTTAATATATAAAATGAAGCTTTAAAAATACTAAAATCAAATTTGGCACCTCTATACTAATATAAAAATCTGTGTATTTTTTTATTTTCCCAAATTTTATCGACTTCAATAAAGTTTGGAAATGATGTTGTTTTTCATTATATTATAAATAGTATTAACTCCAAAATCAATATGTTATGAAAAATATACTTATACCTACAGACTTTTCTGAATGTGCTGAAAACGCACTTTATATGGCATCGTCAATAGCAAGTAAAGTAAATGCCAAATTACATTTAGTATATACTTTAAATATGTCAGATTCTATTTTGTTAGATGCAGAGAATGATGCTGTAAAAGCAGCCCCTTATATAAGGGCAATGGAAAAGAAATTTGAAGAATATGTAAATAAACCTTACTTAAAAAATGTTGATGTTAATTATAGTGTTAGACAAGGATCAATACAGCAAGAAACTGAAGATGTTATAGATGAGGTAAGTGCAGACCTAATTGTTATGGGTTCTCATGGAATTGATGGTTTTCAAGAATATTTTATTGGTTCTACTACTCAAAAAGTAGTAAGGAATTCTAAAGTGCCAGTAATGGTTATTAAAAAGAAAATGGAAGGTTTTTCAATAGAAAAAGCAGTGTTTGTATGCGATTTTACAGAAGAAAATAAGAAATCATATAAAGCAGCAAAGTCATTTTTTAATATGTTAGATATAGAAATGCGATTACTCTATGTAAATACTCCAGGTGCATTTAATAATTCGACTGAAATGAATAAGAAATTCGAAACTTTTTTTGAAAAAATAGATGATGAAGGCTCATTAAAAGTGAATGTTATTAATGATTATAATGTAGAAGATGGTATTGCTGCCTATTGTAAATTAGAAGGAGCTGATTTTATAGGAATACCAACCCATGGAAGAAAAGGTTTGTCTCATTTTTTCTCAGGAAGTTTAGGAGAAAATGTTGTTAATCATTCTAAGTATCCAGTAATAACATTTAAAATATAAGTATGGTAATAAGTTACTTTCAATAATTAATAAGTTAAAAGCTAGTATTTTCTGTTTTAAGAAAATATTATAATAGTTTTATATATTAATTTAGTAGTATTGTTATCTATTAAAAATATAAAAACGATACAATGAAATTATTAACAAGTTTATTTGGTTTACTAATGGTTTTCCAATTTGCACAAGCACAACAAATAGATTATTCCTTAGATGGCGGATATGTCGTTGAAGGATATGATGTAGTATCTTATTTTTCAAATAAAGCAGTTGAAGGTAAATCTTCGTTTGTAACAACTTATGATGGAGTGAAATTCAAATTTTCTTCAAGTGAAAATTTGAATAAGTTTAAAGGAGATCCTAAAAAGTATGTTCCTATGTATGGTGGTTACTGTGCGTATGCTATGGCTCAAGGTAAAAAGGCGGAAGCAGATCCAGAAACTTTTGAAATTCGAGATGGAAAATTGTTTTTATTCTATAATTCTTGGGGAATTAACAACTTAAAGAAATGGATAGAAGAAGGTCCTAAAGAATTAAAAATAAAAGCAGATGCTAATTGGAGTAAACTAAAGTATAAAAGTTAATTTGTTAACCTTTGTTTATTTTAAAATAAAAAAGCCTTGAAAACTATGTTTTCAAGGCTTTTACTTGTGGCCCTACATGTTCTGTCTATATTGGAGCAGGGGAGAGTATTGTGGAGTTATACGGAGTATCAATTCAATTTTCAACTTAAAAATACAGTTAGTAAGAGTAGTAAGGATGTACAAAGGTTTTAGCATCAATTAGGAATTGATAAAACAATAGCTTTTAAAAGTTTAGTTTTGCACATTTTTAAATGTCTCAAGAATTCTATAAGCGCAACTATCATCCGCTAATCATTTTAATGTTTACAAGTGGAATGTTGGATATACAACAGCAAAAAGATATACCTAAAACCACAAAATACAATTGGAAAAAAATTAAGCATGAAAATTACTATGGACATGAAATAGCTATAGATTATATAAATCAATTTGATGCTATTAAAGATGTTTTTGCCAGTAAATTTACTTTTAAAGCTTTACGACTGATGTTAAAAACTCGTAGTGGCTATTATCAAATGCTACAAGGGATTCAGCAGAAAAAGAAATTGTTGAAAGATAATGCAGAAAGTATAATTAATGGGGTAGATCAAATTGTGGAATCTACGAATATTAATAGATCAACAGCATATAGGTTGTATGGTATTTCTAAAGACTGGTATTACGCCCAAAAGCAAAAAATAGTATGTACTCTCAATCCGTTTCAAAAATGTTATTTAAAGCATCCAAATCAATTAGCACAGAATGAAGTAATCATTATTGAGAATATAGTAAATGATATTTCCAATTATGGAAAAACGAAGACAACGCTATATTATAAAAGTATTCGTAAGGGAATAATTAATTGTGGTAAATCTACATTCTTTAAATATGCGAATGCCTTAGGCTATAAAAAAGTAAAACGCACTGTTAAACCTCAAAAAGAATTTAGAGCGTCAAGAATTTTTGAATGGCTTCATGTAGATATTACTAATGTGCCAACGATAGAAGATGGTATTCAAAAAGTAGCATTTGTAAAAGACAATTTCTCGAAAGCTATTTTACATTATTCTTCTATAGAAGGAAAAGCTGGAAGTGTATTTATTGCTAATTTATTTCAAGAGACATTTGAAAAGTATAAGTTGTTTGAAGCAAGTAAATCAATAAATATTTTGTCTGATGGAGGATCTGAAAATAAAGGTCAATTTTTATCATGGATAAAAGGAGTTAAAGCACCTCCTCAGATAAACAAATTAACAGCTAAAACTTTAGAATTTCCTTTTTTTTAATAATATGGCTGAAAGTACTCATAGTATTTTGAAAACAGAATTTTTAAAAGGTCAAATCACTCAAAATAGGAAAACTCATTTGCAAAATTTAGAACAGTTTTACCATTATTATAATCATGAGCGTTATCCAACAGAACATTTCGGGTTTACTCCCGATGAGGTTCTTAATGGTAAAATACCGAATAGGCATTTGTTTAAAACTGAAATCAAACAAGCACAACAAGGTCGAATAAAAACTTACCAAGCTTTCAATGCTTGTAGATTTGGTCGGTCTTGTTTATAAGGTTTCAATTAAAAATATGATGTTTTAGATTAAAATGACAAATAAAATTGAAGAGGAACAATTTTTTAGAACTGTTTCTTCTCAAAATTTAAATAGAATAACAGTACAATTCCCAATGTTGGAACTGTTTTGTTGTGGTTTTGCTTAGAGCGTAGATTGCAGATTTAGGATGAAGATCGGTTATTGCAAGATTGATTTTTTTATACATTTAAAGAATTTAGACTACTTAAGGGGCTACTACACTTTTGTAAGTGAATAAATGTAGTTAAAATTAAGGGTTTCTAAAAACGGAAACATTATCAATCTATTTAGGGACAGCACTTTATAGAGATAAAAGAGAAATAAACTTTTTACAAAGTTTGATCACTTAATCACAAATTATAAAAAACTTAGAAATTAGTTAATTTCTGTGAGGTCAATGACAGCAGTACTTCCGAGAGAAGTTTTAGCATATACTTTAGCTCAACAAAAAAAAGCCTTGAAAAACATGTTGATTTTCAAGGCTTTACAGTAATTTAATGTGGCCCCACATGGACTCGAACCATGGACTTTCTGATTATGAGTCAGATACTCTAACCAGCTGAGTTATAGGGCCAGAATTTTAATATTACAATGTGTAGTAAAATTCGGTTTGCAAATATGTATAAATACAGCAAAGCACACAAA
>CAZJGP010000250.1:0-2803 GCA_964545595.1 uncultured Flavobacteriaceae bacterium
AGACAGTTTTTATATTAAACGATAGTTTTTTTAAGATAATGTTATGTTTAAATGAAGTTTAAAATTACTTTTTTAGAAGAAACTTCTTCTTTAAACGTTTTTTTCTATCAAACTTAGTTCTAAATAAAGTTGTTTGTTTCCACATTTCATTAAATACGGTATTGTATTCAATTCCTGATATAACAGAGTATTCATCACTCATTATTTCAACCATTTCTTTTTTTCGTGTTAAACGAGAAAAGTTTTTCATTCTTTCAAGGAAACTTAAAGTTTTAAAATCCATTCTATTGAGGTCAACTAAATAAAATGAATAATCATTTCCTGTTTTTTTTATTAATGTGTTTCCAGGAGAATGATCTTTGAAAAGTATGTTGTTTTCGTGTAGACTATGTGTAAAATGGACAAATTTTCGTAAGATATTTTCATTGTCAGGAAAATCAGGTTCTTTTGAAAGCTCTCTATAGGTAAGATCAGCATTAATATGTTCACTAATATAATAACTGTCTTTTAATCCAAAAATATTTTTATTTTCAAAATAGGCAATAGGTTGTGGTGTACCTATGTTTTTTGTTTTTAAAAAATTAGCATAAGTATAAGAACGTTCTGCTTTAGATTTTCTGAAATAGCTGTAAATAAATTTGTTTATAACTCCAGGTTGTTTAAACGATTTAATGTTTAATGTAATGTCGTTAAAATCAATAACTCTGATTTCATTACGTTTTTGATTTCCTAAAATATAACCTTCATTAGAAAAGTTATTTATAATAGCTTCTAAATCTTTTTTGTGGTTAGTAAAACCAGGTGCAATAGTACTTGTTCTCATAGCTATTACAAACCTACAATAAAAAGTAATTCTTTAAATGTTTTTTAACTATTTTGCGTTAAATGATCTATAGATTATTTTTTAAGTATTAAAATTATCATCTTACACAAATGGAGTTAAAAAGATTGTCGTTTAAACATAAAAACAGTAAAATTCTTTATTATGTAAAAAATCGTTTAAACACATTAATTCCGACTTCTTTTTTTCAGAAAAAATTAAATTTTGAATTAAAAAAAATAGAAAATTTTAATCAAGAAGATGTTAGTGAAATTTTAAATAGAGTAGCTTATTATAATAAATTAGAAACATCTAAACTATTAAATGAAGATTTCGTTAAAATAAAAGACTTTAAAATTAAAGGTCATAAAAAAGTTTATTTCTATGATTTTTATGAATACTTAAAGTTTTTTAATCCTCTTTTTAAAGTAAAATATTTATTTGGAGATATAACAAAGATTCCTAATGAGCCATCTTTTGTAAAAAGTAGACCAATTAATGGGGTTAATGAAAATTCAGTAGTTTTAAAATGGAATAAAATAAGACACTTTATAACTATAAAGAATGAAAAAAATAGCTTTAGAGAAAAGCAAGATAAATTAGTTTTTAGAGGACGTTTACGTGAGTCGTTGCCAAATAGAGTTGATTTTGTTGCTAAATATATAAACCATCCACTTTGTGATGTTGGTGATATGAATAAAAAAGCAATGAAACCTGAATGGAAAGTTGATAGAATGACTATTGATGAACAATTAGAATATAAATTTATTTTAAGTTTAGAAGGTAATGATGTTGCAACTAATTTAAAATGGATTATGTCATCAAACTCAGTAGTAGTAATGCCTAAGCCAAAGTTTGAAACTTGGTATATGGAAGGTACTTTAATACCTGGTCATCATTATATTTTAATAGAAGATGATTATTCTGATTTAGAAAGTAAACTTAATTATTACATTGAAAACCCTGATAAAGCAGAAGCTATTATTAAGAATGCTAATAAGTATGCGGCTAATTTTAGAAATAAAGAGAAAGAAGATTTAATATCATTAATGGTTATTAATAAGTACTTTGAGAAAACTAACCAATTATAAGTTTATTTAATTATAATCAATATTTAAACAGCTGCTTGCTAACCAAAAGCCAAAGCAGTAAATTTGCATACACAATTCCTAAAGTGAGATAATGCAAAAGCCGAATTATAAAAGAGCTCTTAATCATCCTGTATTTTCAGTTATTAGAAAAGCAAGTAAGCAGTTAAACATTGATAGTTATGTTATTGGTGGATTTGTACGCGATTTTTTATTAAAACGAGGCGATGCTAAAGATATAGATGTTGTTGCAGTAGGTAGCGGTATTGAGCTAGCTTTAAAAGTATCTGAGTTATTACCTAATAAACCTAAAGTACAAGTTTTTAAAACATATGGTACGGCAATGTTGCATTATCAAGATGTTGAAATAGAATTTGTAGGAGCTCGTAAAGAATCGTATACCGAAGATAGTCGTAACCCTGAGGTTGAAAACGGGACTTTACAAGACGATCAAAATAGAAGAGATTTTACTATTAATGCTATGGCTTTTTCGTTAAACGAAGAAACTTATGGAGATCTATTAGATCCATTTGGAGGGTTAAAAGATTTAGATAATAAAATAATTAAAACACCATTAGAACCAGGTGTTACTTATTCAGACGATCCATTACGTATGATGCGTGCTATACGTTTTGCAACGCAATTAAATTTTAAAATTGAAAAAGCATCATTAGATGCTATTAAAGAACATAGTGATCGTCTTAAAATAATTACAAAAGAACGTATTGTTGTAGAACTTAATAAAATAATATCGAGCCCAGTACCTTCAATAGGTTTTTTGATATTAGAAAAAACACAACTTCTTAAATATATATTACCTGAAATTACTGATCTAAAAGGAGTTGATGAAGAGGAAGGACAGACTCATAAAGATAATTTTTATCATACCTTAGAG
>CAZJGP010000251.1:0-13629 GCA_964545595.1 uncultured Flavobacteriaceae bacterium
ATTTGAATTTGCTACCGCAACACCATCTCTAAACCAAGTTATCACTTGATTTTCTCCTGATGTTTCTACTTCTAAAATCTCATCTACATTTGGTAATAAGAAAACTGTTAAATCTGAAATAATTTCAATACTTGGGTTTAATAAATCGATATCAATAACATTCGAAGAAGTTGTACATCGATTACCCAAAGCTATACTACCATCAAAAACTTGTACGGTGTAAGATCCTTCTGCATCAATACCTATTACTGTAAAAGTACTTTCGTTTGCACCCGGAATTAAAACTTCATCTTTTGCCCATTGGTATTGTACATTTGGATTATTAGCACTTGCTGTTAAAACTCGTGACTCAGAAGCACAAAACGATGTTGAACCAGCAATTGTAATAGACACTGGTATTTCTTCCATATCTAATACCGTAACAATATTAGATTGTGCTAAACTTATAACTCCAATACAGCTCCCTATATTTGGCGTATAATAATACTCTCCTATAGAGTCTATATTTAATATACTTTCTGTTTCTCCAGGAATTTCAACTCCATCTTTAAACCAAACATATTCATCAAAATCATCTTGAGCTGTTAAAAATTCAGGTATAGAACACAAGGTTCCAACAGGACTCAAACTTGGCGCCTCATCTCCTCCAAAAAAATAAGCTGCAAAAAATTCTGAAGATTGACTTACATTTTCTCCATCACTTGTCTGTACTCTTAATCTATAATTTTCACTTCCCAATTCTGTTCCTGTGCCATCTATTTGTGGAAACTGAAAATTATCAAATTGGACACTATTCCCTGAAGCTGTTGCGTTAGCTAAAACTATATTTGTAGCTTCTGTAAAATTACCTACTTTATTTGAAAGTATTAATTGAAAAACTGTAGAAGAACTAAAACCAGGATTTGTAATATCTGCGGTAACTATATTAACACTACCCTCTGTTTGTGTACTGCATCTTACACTACCGTTTAACTCAGGCCTTAGAATAGATTGACCATTAATATTGGTTATAAAAAAAGCAAATGCTAGTAACCAAAGAAATTGCTTCTTTTTACTTATCAGGTTAGCTTTTAAGATGATATGACTAACGTTCATAGCATTTTATTATAGGTTAATACAAGGGGCTTAATGAACTATAAAAACTAATTATTCTTCACTAAGCTTACTAAAATATAAATATTTTTTTAAACAAATATTTAAGATTACAATATAACGTATTTATTTGACTTTTAAACGATATTGTATTCTGATTTACTTTTTCTTAAATATGTCGAAAAAACAATCATTCAACGTATCCAGCATTATAAAAATACTCAACGATTGCTTCTTTCATTAAAACAGATTGTTCTCCCGCTTTTAATGTTGGTAATTTCTCTTTCATTTCATAATGAGGCCACCCTTGATCATCAATAAAATCGAATTTATAATAACCATAAGGCTCTAACAATCTGCATATTGAAACATGCATTAAATCTAGTTTTTCGTTCTTTTTAAACTCTTTATGTGGCTGGCCTAATTCTTGAACTCCAATTAAATATATAATAGCATCTAGATCTAAATCATCACCATCAGCAAACTGTTTTGATAACTTTTCCACTACTAAATCCCAACGTTCTTTTAACTGTAAATCTCTACTCATAGCACAAAATTACTCATTTAATAGATGTATGTTAGTTCAAAAAACATCAAAATACTTCGTTTTATTGCTTAAAAAGTAAAATTTGAGCGAAATTAACACGCTTATGAGTTATAATTTAATTTTATAAAAAATTAAATCTTTTTTTTCGACAAACTAAATAATAATATTGCCCATGCGCACAATAAAAACAAACCTCCTATAGGTGTTAATATTGCAATAGTTTTTACATTATAACTTATTAAATATTCATCTAAAGTTAAAAAATAAATTGAGCCTGAAAATAATAGCACACCCAAAACAGTTAACCTATATATTATAGTTTTATATAATTGTGATACATAATTAGTATTTACAATAAATAAAAGTAAAAAAACATGATAAAATTGGTACCGAACACCTGTTTGAAAAGACAGTATTTGTTGTTCATTTAAAATTGCTTGTAAGCCATGAGCTGCAAAAGCTCCTAATAAAATAGATAAAAATCCTAAAATACTTGCTGTTATTAAAATACGTTTTTCCATGGTTTGATAGTACCTTTGTAATCCTATAGTTTGTTATAAATAATATACTTACTTGTTAAGTGAAATTACTAAAATATGCTCAAAGTTGTCATTTTTGGTGCTGGAAAATCTAGTTCTTACCTAATTAAAAAACTTCAAGAAATTAGTACTGAAATTTCTTTACATATTACTCTTATAGATCAAAATTGGGAGCAACTACCTAACGACTGTAAAAACCATAGCAATACTACTTATACTTTACTTAACATAAATAATACCGAAAAAATCAAAAACATAATTAAGTTACAGAATTTAGTTATCTCTATGTTACCTGCTCAATTGCATATTAGCATTGCTAAAATTTGTATTGACTTAAAAAAAAATATGTTAACCGCTTCATATGTTAGTAAACAGATGCAAGAATTACATTTACAAGCTAAAGAGAGTAATTTGCTTTTTTTAAATGAAATTGGAGTTGATCCTGGTTTAGATCATATGAGCGCAATGGTATTATTAAATAGCTTAAAAAAACGTGGTGCAATTATAAATAGTTTTTATTCCCATACTGGTGGATTAATTTCAAAAACAACACCTAATAATTGGAATTATAAATTTACATGGAATCCTAAAAACGTTATTACTGCTGGAGCTGAAGGAGCTATTTTCTTAAAAAATGAAAAAAAAACCAATATCGACTACAATTCTGTTTTCACAGAAATAACACCTGTTAAATTAGGCAACCAAAATTACGATAGTTACCCAAATAGGAATAGTCTTAATTATATTAAAAAATATGATTTATCTAATATTGAAAATCTATATCGTGGTACACTGAGATATGAAGGTTATTGTGATGCTTGGAATGTTTTTGTTCAATTAGGAATGACTAATGATTCTAAAATAGTAACTTTCCCGGCATCTACTTCTAGAAAACAATTTCTTTCTTACTTCTTGAATAAAAGCTCTGAGGTTGAAACCTCTTTTTGTGAAGTTTTTAATATTAATAAAGAGAGTCCCATTTTTAAAAAAATAGAAACTCTTGACTTTTTTAATGATACTAAAATAGTAGCTATAACTAAAGGGACAGCTGCTGATATGCTTTTAAGTATTCTTAAAGAAGATTGGAAAATGCAAGAAAATGATACAGATGTTTTATTAATGCAACACGAAATAAAATATACCCTCAATAATGTAAATTATAAAACCACTAGTGAATTATCCGTATTAGGCAAAGACCAACAATATACTGCCATGGCAAAAACTGTTGGAGTTCCAATGTTCGAAGCTACTTTACTAATGTTGCAAAATAAGATTAACTTAACAGGAGTTCATATACCAACAAAACCCATAATTTTTCAACCTATTTTAAATAAGCTAAAAAATCATGGGTTAAAGTTTATAGATCAAACTACTAAGGTATAGTCGCTATAAAATTCTGTTTTTATTTAGAGTATTCCCACGATTGATCGCTAATACCCCCAATAGATTGTATTCTTAAAGTTGCTTCTGTTAGTTCTAAAATTCGCCAAACTAAATAAACTGCTCCACTATTTCTAGATAATGTTAATACATCATCTTCAAGTTCCCAACGACCATTAACAAATATTGGATTACATGTATCTCCGGCTGTTTGAAAAAACCTATCTATAAAAAGATCTTCTTCAATTACTAATGTGCTACCTAACTCACAGCTCCCATCAATTACAATATCTCCATCTATTATAGCACTATCTGCACTCCAATCACCAATTAAGTCATCCATCTGAAAAATTGTTTCTTCAGCAATTACTTCTCCAACAATTTCCACCTCAACAATTTCCTCTTCAGCAATTTCCACTTCCTCTGTAATTAAATTAGGATTTATTGGACTTTCCTCAATTTCATCTTTTGAACAAGAAAATAACACATAACTAAACAAGAGCAATGATAAAACTTTTTTCATAGTAAATTAATTTTAGAAAACTAAATATTAAACTGCCACAAATATACGTTAAAAAACATTGTTTTAGCGATTAAATGTTTTTTATGTTACCACACCTACAAAATATGCCTTTCATTTGAAATATTCTCACTTACTATCTTCTACTACCCATATAACGCATAACAAAATACATTAATGTAGCTAACGAACCTAAAGCTGCTACTAAGTAAGTACGAGCTGCCCATTTTAATGCGTCTTTAGCTGCTTCATGCTCTTTTTGATTTAGCATTCCTGGTGAGTTTTCTAACCATGCTAATGCTCTATTACTTGCATCATATTCTACCGGAAGGGTTACAAAAGCAAATGCTGTGGTTATAGCAAACAAAGCAATTCCTAATAAAAAAACCATACTACCAAAAGCTGTACCTGCTGCCGAAAGTCCTAAACCTGCCATGATAACAATGTTTGAAAACTTACTAGCAATACCCACTGCAGGTACAATTTTTGATCGCATTTGTAACCATTGGTAAGCTTCATTATGCTGTATTGCATGACCAACTTCGTGAGCTGCTACTGCTGCTGCTGCTGCATTACGCTGGTTAAAAACACCTTCGCTTAAATTAACTGTCTTATTACTTGGGTTATAATGGTCCGTTAACATTCCAGACACTGAGATTACTTTTACATCTCGTATACCGCTATCTGCAAGCATTTTTTCAGCAATTTCGGCACCACTCATACCATTTTGTAATGACATTGCAGAATACTCCTTAAACTTGCTTTTTAATTTATTACTTACAAAAGAACTGATTAAGAATACAATTCCTGCAATAGCATAATAACCTATCATGAGTTTTATTTTTTAATTTAACACAAATTACAAAAAAAAGTTAATCAAAAATATATCTCAAGTTTATTTATACTTCAACTTAAAGTACACTAACAAAGAAGAACTTATAAAAGTTATTGCGTTTGAAACCATCATAGATACGCTTTCTAACACTACTCCATAAACACCCCACACGAAAATACCAACTGTCATCATTAACAACATTGGCATCGACAAACTATCAACCGATTTTGTTTTCCATGTTTTATAAACTTGAGGCAAAAAAGAAGCTGTAGTTAACCCTCCTGCAATTGCCCCAAACCATTCTGTGTTTATATCCATATTATATTAACCTACTATGTTAATAATTTTACCTGGCACTATTATTACTTTTTTAGGCGCTCTACCGTCTAATTGTTTTTCTGTTTTTTCATGAGCCATTACTATTTTTTCAATTTCGTCTTTACTCATATCTAAAGGTAACTCTAATTTAAAACGCATTTTTCCGTTAAAAGAAACCGGGTATTCCTTAGAGCTTTCTACTAAATGATTTGCTTCAAATTTTGGAAAATCAACTGTTGAAATTGAACCTGTATTACCTAACACATTCCATAATTCTTCCGCAATATGTGGCGCATAAGGCGAAATCAATATTGCCAAATCACTTAAAATAGATTTACTGTTACATTTTTGAGCGGTTAGTTCATTTACGCAAATCATAAAAGTACTTACCGATGTATTAAATGAAAAGTCCTCAATATCTTCAACTACTTTTTTAATTGTTTTATGTAGGGTTTTTAGTGCATCTTTTGTTGGTTCTGCATCTGTTACTAAAACACCTAAATCATTAGCATATAACTTCCATAATTTTTTCAAGAAATTATGTACACCTGTAATACCTGCTGTATTCCATGGTTTTGCCTGATCTAATGGTCCTAAAAACATTTCATATAAACGCAAAGTATCTGCTCCATACTCTACACATATATCATCAGGGTTAACTACATTGAATTTAGATTTTGACATTTTTTCAACTTCGCGACCTACAATGTATTTTTCGTCTTTTAAAATAAATTGCGCTTCTTTAAAATCAGCTCTCCAATATTTAAAAGCTTCTATATCTAATTCATCCGACGCATTTACAAATGAAACATCTGCATGTATAGCACTTTTTGCTATTGTTAAAGTCTCTGCATCAAAATGATCTACAATTTTATGATCTAATAAGTAATCTATAACTACTTTTTCAAACTCATCATCAGACCCAAAAGCATTTTTAGAAACAAAAATTGAAGGAATCTTTTTTGTTAAATCTTCAGCTGCACTAGTATCATGGCTACAACCTGTTTTAATAAAAGGAGTTGCCTTGTATACAAAAGCAGAAGTTCCTAAAATCATTCCTTGATTAATCATTTTTTGGAAAGGCTCTTGTACCGTAAGAAAATTACGATCTGCTAAAAACTTTGTCCAAAAACGACTGTATAGTAAATGTCCTGTTCCGTGCTCGCTTCCCCCTACGTACAAGTCCACATTACCCCAATATTTTAATGCTTCCGCAGAAGCGAACTCATTTTCATTTTGAGCATCCATATAACGGAATAAATACCAAGAACTACCTGCCCAACCTGGCATAGTATTTAGTTCTAGAGCAAAAATTGTTGTTCCGTTTATTTTATCATTACTAACAACGGTATTCGTTTCCGTATCCCAAGCCCAAGTGTTTGCTCTACCTAATGGTGGCTCACCTTCTTCAGTTGGTAAATACTTTTCAACATCTGGTAAGTTAATTGGTAAATGTTCCGTAGCAATTAATTGCGGCATACCATCTACATAATAAATAGGGAAAGGTTCTCCCCAATAACGCTGACGACTAAAAACGGCATCACGTAAACGGTAGTTCGTTTTTCCTTGTCCTATTCTGGCTTCTTCTAATTTATAAATAACCAATTTAGCTGCTTTTTTAGCAGACATATCATTTAAGAAATCTGAATTATCAATAACTGCCTTTGTCTTATCGGTATATGCTTCCGCAGAAATATCTACGTCTTTAAATATATTTAGAATTGGAATTTCAAAATGTTTTGCAAAATCATAATCGCGCTGATCTCCACACGGAACGGCCATAACTGCACCTGTTCCGTAGCTTGCTAAAACGTAATCACCAATCCAAACCGGAACTGGTTTTTTAGTAAACGGATGTTCCGCGTACGCTCCTGTAAATACACCCGAAATAGTTTTAACATCGGCCATACGCTCACGCTCACTACGTTTTGCCGTAGCCGTTACATAAGCTTCAACAGCTTCCTTTTGCTCTGCAGTTGTAATTTCAGAAACTAAAGGGTGCTCCGGAGCTAACGTAATAAAACTTACTCCAAAAATAGTATCAGGTCGTGTTGTGAAAACATCAATTGTGGTTGGGTTTTCTTCATTAGCAATTGGCAACACATTAAATGACACTGATGCTCCAACTGATTTTCCAATCCAATTACGTTGTGTTTCTTTTATACTTTCAGACCAATCTAATCCATCAAGACCTTGAATCATTCTTTCTGCATAAGCAGAAATTCGCATGCTCCATTGTGTCATTTTTTTACGAACAACAGGATGACTACCACGTTCAGAAAATCCATTTATAATTTCGTCGTTTGCTAAAACAGTTCCTAATTCTGGACACCAGTTTACTTCTGTTTCCGCTAAATAAGCTAAACGATATTGTAATAAAATTTCCTGTTTTTTTACCGCAGAAAAAGCGTTCCATTCATTTGCTGAAAAAGCTTCAATTTCTTCATCACAAACTGCTTTTACCGTTGTATTTCCTGAAGTTTCAAATAATGTAACTAAAGTATCTATACTTTCTGCTTTATCGCTTTCAATATTATACCATGAATTGAATAACTCTCCAAAAATCCATTGTGTCCATTTATAATACTCAGGACTACTAGTTCGAACTTCGCGACTCCAATCAAATGAAAAACCAATTTTATCTAACTGTTCACGGTAACGTGCAATATTAGTTTCGGTAGTAATTGCTGGGTGCTGCCCTGTTTGAATAGCATATTGTTCCGCTGGCAAACCAAAAGAATCGTAACCTTGTGGGTGTAACACATTAAAACCTTGATGACGTTTGTAACGCGCATAAATATCACTAGCTATATACCCTAGTGGGTGTCCAACATGTAAACCCGCTCCTGAAGGATATGGGAACATATCTAATGCGTAATATTTTGGTTTATCGGTTGTATTGCTTGCTTTAAAAGTTTGGTTTTCTGCCCAAAATTTTTGCCACTTAGTTTCAATGCTTTTAAAATCGTAATTCATGGAATGCTATTTTCGTATTGCGAATTTACAATTTTAAGCATAAAAAAAGCCCTTAATAAATCAAGGGCTTCTTTTTTTTATTGATCAATAAATTATGTTCTAATCAACTTAATTTATTTTCTATTTTAACTTCTAAAACTAAACTTAGTTTATATACCTATCTACCCAATTAGCAATCATTTTACCCACATAAATAGAATCACTTTTATCAGTTAACATATGTGTTGCTCCATCTAATGAAATAAAACTTTTTGGATGCCATGCTGCCTTATATATTTGTGCTGCATTTTCAATACCAACTGTAGTATCTTGTGGCGAATGAAAAACTAATAAAGGTAACTTTAATTCCTTTAGTATTTCTTCCATATTTTGTTCATTAATATCATTTAAAAACTGTTTCTGAATTTTAAATTCGCGACCTCCAATTTCTAACACCGCTTCTCCTTTTTCATTTATTTCATCAATACCTGATTTTAATAAGTGAGAAACATGTTTTGGGTTTGACGGAGCCCCAATTGTTGCTACAGCATTTACACTATCAATTTGACCAGCTGCAAAAATAACTGCTGCACCACCTAATGAATGTCCTATTAGTATATTTGGTGCAACATAATTTTCTTTTAAAAAACTAGCTGCTGATATTAAATCATTTACATTAGAAGAAAAGTTAGTATTAGCAAAATCACCTTCACTATCTCCTAACCCTGTAAAATCAAAACTTAATACGGCAATACCACTCTTATTTAATATTCTAATGATATTACGAACTGCTGATAAATTTTTGTTACAAGTAAAACAATGTGCAAAAATGGCATAACTTTTTGGAGCTTCTTCCGGAAATTCAATTCTGGCTGCTAATGCTTGTCCTTTATTATTATTAAAAGTTATTTTTTCACTTTTCATCTTATACTCTTTTAAAATTTAATACAACTAGTTGTTTGGTCGTTATAAATTTAACAAACTATCATAAAAAATACAATATTTAAATTGTGGTTTCATAAAATATTTTTCTTGTTCTACCTAATAACTAACTTTTTTGTTATTGTATTTTCTTTAATTGTTAATTGAACAAAATATATTCCTGATGATAAATTATCTGTTACAATATTTTCTCCTTTAGAAATTATTTGTGTGCTTATTTTCATCCCTAAATTATTATAAATAACAGTTTCAATATCTGAAGATATTGTTGTTATCAAATTTACTTCTCCTTTAAAAGATGGATTCGGAAAAAGAATAGTCTCTTTTTCTAATGTCTTAAATTCTAAATTACTTAAAATATTTGCCGTATATGTTCCAATAGGAAAAGGTTGTTCTGCAGAAAAATTATTTACCTCTCCTTCATTTATATTTATTCCGCTAATATTCCAATCAGAAACATCAAAAGTAGTTGATGCAGTTTCATTATTATTCCTGTAAACCCATCCATCTAAATATTCCCAATCTTGACCGGTTCCATCTGTGTTTATATCTCCATACAAATCTACAGCTACACCATTTTCAAATAGTTCTATAGCATCATCTCCATTTATATTAGCTGCCCCCGAAGTAAAAGTAGGCTCAAATCCAAAATAAGAAACAAAATTAGATGTATTAGTTACTATTGATGACACATATATAAAATCACCTGTTGATGCTGAACCTGAAAAAGTAAATTCTTCGCCATCAGAACCTCCACCATTATTTGCGGAGCCAAAACCATATACAGATAAATCAGAAATATCTTCAAGTACTCTAAATTCTATAACTTTAGGTTCTCCTCCTGGTAAAGGGCCGTCAAATATTCCTGATATTATTAAATTTTGTGCAAACGAGGTAAAACTTAATAACACTAATAAAAAAGTAATCTTTATCATAAAGCAACTAAAAAAAACTATAAGTTACTTATTATAAGACATATATGAAAATATTTTTATTTTTTCAGAAAAGTTTAGCACAAAAAAAACCAGATAAAAAAATATCTGGTTTTTTAATTGTTACTTTTATATTTACTTAAAAGGCAAATAAACTATTAAGTAATTCATCAACTTTAGCATCTCTATCTTTATCCAAAGTTTCTTTTAAGTTTGTAAGTAATTCATAATACTTATCTAAAACTTTTTCAGTTGCTAATTTATCTAAAGGAGCTCTTGTATCTGAGTTTGAACTTCCTAAATAGTATTTGTAGAATTTACCTTGTGTTTCTCTATTATCTAACTTTCTATCAAAGTTAATACTAACATCTGCCGATCTTAAAATTCCGATATGCGTAATGTTGTCTTCACTAACAGCAACTTTATTTGTTTGCTCAGAAATTGTTTCTGCAATTTTAAAAACATCAACATATTTGTTATTTAGATCTTTCCAGTCTAACTGTGCAAAAATTCCTTGTGAGGCAATCATTAATAATAAAGAGAAGATTAATTTTTTCATAATAGGTTAAATTATAATTAGATTTTTTTTGGATTTATTAAATTAAAACAAAGACTGTGCCTTTATTTCATATTTAATAGCCACAAATTACTAAATTTATTTTGCACTATACTTTTTTGTCTCTTTTAATTTTAAAAGCTTGTTATATAATTAGCTAAGTCTAGTGGTACTTCTTCTTGCAAAAAGTGATTTTTATTAAGAATATGAATGTCTTTTGCTTGTATGTTTAAGTCTGAAATTACTTTTTCACTTTGTGCTTCCCATTTTAAAATCTCATCATTTATTCCCCATATAACTTGGGTTGGCACATCTAGTTCTTTTAAAACAGGTGAATAATCTGGTATCGACTTCGTATTTGTTGTAAAAAACTTATGTAACGCATCTGTTTTTTGCTTTCTTAACGGCTCTTTATATCCTTCTATATCTCTTTTAGACATTTCAAAATTTTCTAAACCTCCTTTAAATAACTGACAAGTCATTAAATTATAATTATTGTTATAACTCCATTTAATTAATTGAGCTAAACCATTATTACCTACCTCTATTGGTGGTTTAAAACCTTCTTTATATATAATAGTATTTAAAATGGTTAGTTTATTAATCTTAGAACCATCTAACTTTAACATTTCCCATGTCCATAACCCGCCAGCATCGTGCATTAAATGATGCCAATTAGGAATGTTTAAATACTCCATTAACCCTAAAATACGTTTAGCGTGTTCTTTTTTATCATAAATATCATAACTCTCAGGGCTATCACTATTTCCAAACCCTAACATATCAGGTGCTATAACTCGATATCCTTTTGCTACTAAAGGGTCAATCATTTTTCTATACAACCAGCCCGAAGTAGGTATGCCGTGTAATAATAAAATAGGTTTCCCTTCTCCTTTATCTATATAACTTATGTTTCCATTTTCAGAAATCCAATGCTTTTGACTTTTTGTAAATTCTTCATAAGTAATATCATTAGGGTTTGCCTTCTGATATGTTTTACACCCTAAAAAACTTAAGGGTATACATAAATATTTTAATAATGTTTTATACATAAGTTTAGAATTTAAAATTCATTTTCCTTTTCAAAATGTTCTAGCTTAATATTTTTTCCGTCAAATATTGCATAAGTAAAATAGTTACACCAGTCTCCCAAATTAGTATAGGTTGCATTATTACCTAAATCAATTTGCATTGGTAAATGCCTATGTCCAAAAACAAAATGACTACGATGTCTTTGTGTTAGTTTACGCTTGCAATATTGCACCAACCATTCATTGTCTTCTCCTAAAAAGACAACGTCATCATCACCAGAAATTAATTTGTTTTCTGTAGATAATTTTTGAGCTAAACGAACCCCTATATCAGGGTGCAACCAATTAAAAAGCCATTTACAAAACGGGTTTGTAAATACTTTTTTCATACGTTTAAAACCTTTGTCTCCTGGTCCTAATCCGTCTCCGTGCCCTATTAAAAAATCGATTCCATTTAATTTGAATTCTTTAGGCTTATGATATACTGGTATATTTAACTCTTCTTCAAAATATCCATTCATCCATAAATCATGATTCCCTACAAAAAAATAAATAGGAATACCTGAATCACGAATTTCGGCTAGTTTTCCTAAAGTTCTAACAAAACCTTTTGGTACTACGGTTTTATATTCAAACCAAAAATCAAATAAATCACCTAACAAAAAAATTGCAGCGGCATCTGTTTTAACAATATCAAGCCAACGTAAAAATTTTGCTTCCTTTATTTTACTTTCTTCTTTAGTTGGTGCTCCTAAATGATTATCTGAAGAAAAATATATTTTTTTACCTTCTGGAATTGAAATATTCATGCACTTAATTTACACTTTAATTTTTATTGTTTTCATTAAGAATTAATACTCTAACCTTAAGTAATTTTACAAAAATTATATATTATCACTTGCATACCATTCAGCAAATGCAGTCTCGGTTTCTTTTAATTTTAATGAAAATAATTTTACGTACTCCGGTAATTTATTACTAATTTTTTCTGCAAAATCAGCAACCATGTTTTCACTTGTTGGTTGGTAATCTACCAAAATTACTTTGTGCCCATGTTTTATTAGCTCTTCTGCCAACTTTAAATGAGGTGTTGTTTTGTTAAAAACAGTAGCATGGTCAAATTCATCTACTACTTCTTTATTTACAATTTTTTTTAAATCGCCAAAGTCAATTACCATTCCATACTTAGGGTTACTGGTATCTATAATTGGTTGTCCAATAACGGTTACACTTAATTTATAACTATGACCGTGAACGTTTTTACATTTACCGTCATAACCATATAAAGCGTGACCTGTTTCGAATGTAAATTGTTTTGTGATGCGGATATTACTCATGTTTGTTTTTATTGCAAAGTTACTAAACTACTTAACGCTTACGTTTATTTACAAAATAAACAACTACTAAAATTACTGCTAGAATTAAGAATAATCCGTTTCCTGATAAAAAAGCTATGAAATCCATAAATATTATTTTTTAAATTTTTCTAATGCTTTTTGTGTTTCTTTTGAAAGCACTAATGTTCCTGATAATTTTGCACGCTCTATTAATAAAGTATCCCAATACTCTGTTCCTTGCCAAAAACTTTCTTTTAAAGCCTTCATAGAATCTGCATTGTAACTTGCTAATTTTTCTAATAACTCCAATAAAGCTTTATCCATGTCTTTTATATTATCAAACACTTGAGAAAATAAACCTTTATCTTTTGCCCAATATGCATTTTGCCAATGAGTGGCATCAATACTTAATTGACTGGTTGCTGCAACGCCCATTTTTCTACTTAAAGTTGGCTCTATTACAAACGGACCTATACCAATACTAATTTCACTTAATTTAACCGATGCTGCTTCGGTTGCAAAAACATAATCACATGCTCCTGCTAAACCTACTCCGCCACCTACAGTTTTACCTTGTATACGACCTACTACTAATTTACCACATTTACGCATAGCATTTATAACATTAGCAAACCCTGAAAAAAA
>CAZJGP010000252.1:0-3204 GCA_964545595.1 uncultured Flavobacteriaceae bacterium
CAATAAATATTTTGTCTGATGGAGGATCTGAAAATAAAGGTCAATTTCTATCATGGATAAAATGAGTTAAAGCACCTCCTCAGATAAACAAATTAACAGCTAAAACTTTAGAATTTCCTTTTTTTTAATAATATGGCTGAAAGTACTCATAGTATTTTGAAAACAGAATTTCTAAAAGGAATAATAACTCAAAACAGGAAGACACATTTACAAGATTTAGAACAGTTTTACCATTATTATAATCATGAACGCTATCCAACTGAACATTATGGATTTACACCTGATGAGGTTCTTAATGGCAAAATACCTAATAAGCAAATGTTCAAAATTAAAATTAAACAAGCACAACAAGATCGAATAAAAGCTAATCAAGCATTCAATGCTTGTAGATTTGATATGTCTTTTCTTTAGAGTTTTAAAGAAAAAAGAAGTTGTTTTTTTAGTCTACAAAATAATTTTAAAGAGAAACAACTTTGTTAGAATTGTTTCTCTTCAAAAATTTAATATAATATTTTAAACCCTTGTCAACAGTACAACTCCCAATGTTGGAACTGTTTTGTTGTAGTTTTGCTTAGAGCGTAGGTCTTAGAAAGTAGTCAATCTTTGTGAGGTCGATGACAGCAGTACTTCCGAGAGAAGTTTTAGCATATGCTTTAGCTCAATAAAAAAGCCTTGAAAAACATGTTGATTTTCAAGGCTTTACAGTAATTTAATGTGGCCCCACATGGACTCGAACCATGGACTTTCTGATTATGAGTCAGATACTCTAACCAGCTGAGTTATAGGGCCAGAATTTTGATATTACAATGTGTAGTAAAATTCGGTTTGCAAATATATATAAATACAGCAAAGCACACAAATATATGAGCAACATTTTTAAAAATATTTTTGATACAGTGCTAAAGTAGTTGTTAAAATAATTCTACTCTTCTAGTAACTAAATATTTGTGTAATTAATATTAATGAAATAATATTAATACTAATCAGTCTCTTTACTATAGCTTCTAATAGTATAAATTGTATTTTTGCAATATGGAAACGAACAGACAAAAGAAAATTGCAGGAGTTCTGCAAAAAGATATTGCCGATGTAATAAGTCAGGCATTAAGAGATGGAGGAGTAAATGGAGTGTTAGTGTCTGTAACTAAAGTAACAGTAACTACCGATTTGTCAATATCTAAAGTTTACATGAGTGTTTTTCCACATACCGAAGCCGAAAATGTATTAAGAGATGTGCAAGAAGTTAAAACGCAAATAAAACATCAAGTAGCCTTAAAAACGAAACATCAGTTAAGAAGAATGCCTGAACTAGATTTCTTCATTGATGATTCATTAGAGTATATAGGTCGTATTGAAGAAGCAGTAAAAGGTAAAGAAAATCCAATCTACGATAGAGATTTATTAGACAAGCGTAAAAAACATTAATTTTTTTGAAATTCGCCTTCTACATTGCTAAACGTTACCTTTTTTCTAAAGGAAGCACACAAGCAATTAATATTATAACAAGCATAGCCGCTTCAGCAATTATTGTTGGGGCAATTATTCTTTTTGTTGTGCTGTCAGCTTTTGACGGTCTTAAAGATTTGCATTTAGAGTTTATATCTATAGCCGACCCCGAATTAAAAATAGGTCCCAAAGAAGGTAAGTTCTTTGAAATTTCAAAAGAACAAGAAGATAAAATAATAGATATTCCTGGTGTAATAGCCTATTCCGGAGTGGTTGAAAATCAAGTTTTATTAAGTTATAAAGAAAAAAAACTTAATGCTACATTAAAAGGCGTTGAAGTTAATTACGATAAAGTAATACCGGTAGACAGCTTGTTGGTTTTTGGTAATTGGCAACTAAACAAAGAACACTTTGTTGTCGTGGGTAATCAAATAAGTAATACTTTAAGTTTGGGTATTAATAACTATGAAAATTTATTAGATCTTTATATGCCTAAGCCAGGTAAAGGGCAAATAACAAATCCAGTCGATGCTTTTAAAAAAGAAGGGGTGGTTGTTAGTGGTTTATATCAATTAACTAATAATCTAGATCAAAAATATGTATTCTCAAACATAAGTCTAGCACGTAGTTTGCTTAGCTTGCCACAAAATATGTTTTCAGGAATAGAGCTTAAAATAGCTAATAATGCTAACTATAAGTTAATAGAAGATGCTCTTCAGAATATTTTTGATGATAAAGTAATTGTTAAAAATAGAATACAACTTAATGATGCAATGTATAAAATGCTAAATACAGAACATTTGGCAGCATATTTATTGTCAACATTAGTTTTAATAATTGCATTGTTTAACCTTGTAGGTTCAATGATAATGATGATATCTGATAAAAAGAAGAATCTACAGACGCTTTATAAATTAGGAGCAAGCTTAAAAGATATTCGTTATGTGTTTTTCTTTTTAGGAATGTTTATAACCATATTAAGTGGTTTGGTAGGTTTGTTGTTGGGTGTTGCGGTGGTTTTTTTACAGCAATCTTTAGGCTTGGTTATGATAACGCCCGAATTAGCATATCCAACAAAATTCAGTTTCATTAATTTATTCGTGGTTTTTGGTACACTTTTAACTTTAGGTTTTGTCGCATCTCTTATTGCGTCTTTAGTTATAAAGAAAGATGTAATATCTAAATAAACTTATTTGGGCGTTTCCCTTTAGGGTCGGGCTATTCGTTATTACGCTTCGCACTTCGTTGCACTCAAGCTGTAGGGTAACCACTACTATCCCTAACGCAAATACCATTATGGTCTTTTTTTTGCTATAGAATACCTTTCTATTTTGTAAAACCGTAGTTTAAAAAAACAAAGCTATTCTGTAGTTAAATCTAATTATTAAAGTATTTGTTAATAATAGTGCTGTTTTAGAGTTGTAATTTGTAGTGTATTCTTTGTTTTTTCATCTAAAGCTTGTAGATGTTGTAAAAAGAAAAAACATTTTAAAAAGATAGTTTGTAAACAGAAAAAGAGTTGTAGTTTTGCAGCCCGCTAGCAGCGCAGTTGATTACAACGAAACGCAAGTGATAGTTCATTAAAATGGTAGAGTTAATTATTTTAAAAGCTTCAAAAAAAATAAATTAAAAAAACTTAATTTATTTCTTGTTAAAGTTAAAAAAGAAGTTATCTTTGCACCCCGCTAAGGAAACAAAGAAATAAAGTGGTTTAGTTATCCTTTATTAACAAGTAAAGATTCTGTTTAAAAGCAGGAT
>CAZJGP010000253.1:0-4966 GCA_964545595.1 uncultured Flavobacteriaceae bacterium
CATAGCTTTTCTAGCAGAATAAACTGCCATTAAAACTGTTTTATCTACATTTTTATAATGCGAAACACTTTCTTTTAGCTCTTCTAACTTTTTAGAATCTGTTAAAGAAATTTTCGCTACAACTGTTTGCTCATTATTTATATTTTGAACACTAATACAGTGTTCTGATTCATTCAAATAATTTTCCCAAACTTCTTTAGACAACGATCCTAAAGAAGAAATAGAAGCAAAACCAGTAATTGAAATAGGTGTAATCAACTTTTAATAATTAAATTAATTCTTTATCTAACAACTCTATAATAGCATTATAGATTGTATTTAATTGTTCTTCTTTAATTATGTATGGAGGCAATAAATATATTGTATTTCCTAAAGGGCGAAGAAACACTCCTTGATCCATAAAATGTTTAAACATTTTATCACTTAGACTTCCGTAACGATCCATTTCAATTGCTAAATCAAACGCTAAAATTACTCCCGTTTGCCTAACATTTTTAACTTTAGAATGCAACTTTAATTGCTTAGAAAACTCACTATGCTTATTAATTATTTTTTTAGAATTTTCTTTAATATCATTAGAAACTAACAATTCAATTCCGGCTATAGCCGAAGCACAAGCAATTGGATTTGCTGTGTATGTGTGCGCATGAAATAGCCCCTTACTCATATCGTCACTATAAAAAGCATCGTAAATTTCTTGAGTACAACTAGTAATTGCCATTGGCACAAAACCTGCTGTTAACGCTTTAGACATACAAATTACATCTGGCTTTACCTTTAATTGATCTGAAGCAAAATAAGTTCCCGTTTTTCCAAAACCAGTCATTACCTCATCGGCAATGGTAATAATATTATGTTTATTACAAATAGACAGCAACTCATTTAAGTGGCTTGCTTCGTACATTTTCATACCTGCAGCTCCTTGCACTAAAGGCTCATAAATAAAACCAGCAATTGCAAACTCTTCAATTAAATTATTTAATTGAACTTTTACTTGCTCAATCGTTGCTACTGTTGGTATTGGTATGCGTACAACCTTTATAAAATGCTCTTCAAAAGGCCCATTATACACCGATAATCCTGAGGCTGACATTGCTCCAAAAGTATCTCCATGAAAACCTTCTTCGAAAGCTAAAATAACATTTCTATTATTTCCTTTATTAAAATGGTATTGCAAAGCCATTTTAATACCTACCTCAGTAGAAGTAGATCCATTATCTGAAAAAAACACTTTTTGTTGGTTCTTTGGCAAAATATTTATTAATTTTTCAGACAGTTCAACTGCTGGTTCATGCGTAAATCCGCTAAAAATAATTTGATCTAGCTGTTGCATTTGAACTTGAACTTTATCTAGTATATATGGGTTACAGTGACCATACATACTTGTATACCAAGACGCAATTCCATCAATATAAGATTTGCCATTTTCATCAAATAACAAAGCTCCTTTTACACTTTTTATAGGCAACACATTAGGATGAGTTTTGTGTTGTGTTAACGGATGCCAAATATGCTTTTTATCTCTTTCTTGTAAAGTCATAGACTAAAAGGTTTTTAATGCCTCCTTTAACTCTTCAGCATATTTTGAGATTACAGATTTAGTTATTTCTGTCTCATTATTAATTCTTCCTAAAACAGGATAACCAGTCATTTTCTTAATAATACTTTCTGTAGTTACATGCTCGTCACCATTAAACAAAAGAGCTACATTATGTATTCCTTTTGCTTTTAGCATTTCTGCGCTAAGCAATGTATGATTAATACTACCTAAATAGTGCCTAGAAACTAATATTACTTTATCTGTTGGTTTTATTAAATCTAAAATAGTTTTGGTCTCACTAAGTGGAACTAAAATACCACCTGCTCCTTCTACAACTAACAAATTTGATGTTTCAGGGGTTTTAATATCTTCTACTTTAATTTGAACATTGTCTATTTCTGCAGAAGCATGAGGACTCATTGGCGTATTAAGAGCATACGCGTTTTTATGAAAACTAGTTTTTGAATTCGATATTAAGTCTTGAATTTTATGAGTATCTGAATGCTCTAAATCTCCTGCTTGAACTGGCTTCCAATAATCAGCTTCTAAAGCTTCTGTTATAATTGCCGAAGCTACTGTTTTACCAACATCAGTACCAATTCCTGTAATAAAATATCGTTGCATACTACTTATATTTAACAACGCAAATTTAAGACCCTAAGGAATAGTATTCACTACAATTTTAAGTATTTGTGTAATTTGTTCGAATGTATTGTTTGCATGTAAACAAAAACGCAATCGCTCTTGACCTAAAGGAACTGTAGGAGACATAATTGGCTTTACTTCGTAATTATAATTTTTTAAAATTACCGCAACTGCTTTTACATTTTCATTACCCGAAAGCAAGCAACATTGAATTGCTGAATTACTGTAAGGAAACATTTTTCTTAACGCCAGTCTAGAAATTTCTTTATTAAAATGCTCTATATTTTTAAGCAAATTATCTTGATATAAAGATTTAGGTAACTTTTCTAAATGTTGATAACCTGCACCAATACTAGCTAATGCATGTGGCGGAAGTGCTGTTGTGTAAATTAAACTACGTGCAAAATTCACTAAATAAGTATAAAGATCTTGATTGCATAAAACTGCTGCTCCGTGACAACCTAATGCTTTACCATAAGTTACAATTTGAGCAAATACATTGTCTTGCAAATCTAGATCTTGCACTAAACCAACCCCTCGTTCTCCAAAAACACCTAAAGCATGTGCCTCATCTACAACAAACAAAAAATCAGAAGCTGAACAAAATGCCGCTAAACTTACTAAATCAGGACTATCACCATCCATTGAAAAAACAGATTCTGTAACTACATAAACTTGACCTAAATGGTTTTGAGTAATACGTTCTGATTTTTCACGTAAATCATCAATATCATTATGCTTAAAACTATAGCTTTTAGCCAAACTAATTTTTAAACCATCACGTATAGAAGCATGAATTATTTCATCGTAAAAAACAATATCACCACGTTGTGGTACACTTGAAAAAAAACCAACGTTAGCGTTATAACCTGAATTGAATATTAATGCTTTTTCAACATTATGAAAATTGGCTATCTGCTCTTCTACTTCAGAATACAACGGATGATTACCCGACAGTAATCTAGAACCCGTTGCCCCTAAATTAGAAGAATATTTTTTAAGCAGTTTATTTGCAGATCTTTTAATCGATGGATTATCTGAAAAATTTAGATAATCATTAGAATAATAATCTATTTTAGAAGACACATCAGGAAAAATCCTTAATGCATTAGCCTTTTCTCTTTCTAAGAGTTTATTCTGTAATGTTTTTGGTAATGCTTTCACTTACAAAAGATACTAAAAACTATTTTACTAATACTCCTTTATCTTTTAAATACGGAACATCTTGCATAGCTCTTTCATTAATTGTGTTTTTACGAAAGATAAATTTTTTATCGAATAACTTATTATCTAAAAAATAGGTTACACTAAACTCATTACGAAAAGAAAGTACACGTTCTTGAATTAGTTCAAACTTTAAAGACGAATTAGCTTCAACCGTTCCTAACATATGACGAAATTTTGAAGTTTTCTTCTCAGTACTGAACCCTTGCGTAACAACCATAACAGCATCTATAGCTTGATCGTTCTCATTAACTATATACGCATTCCAATCTTCCATTTCATACTCGGTGTTCCACTCCTTAACAACAGCAATAGACACACCTTTAACTTCAGGAATTTCAATATCTTTTCTCATGAGTTCAAAACAATATTAAAATTTAAAATGCACTTTTAAATTGCTCCAAGAAACGTACATCATTTTCATAAAACATACGAATATCACCAATTTGATGTAATAACATAGCAATACGTTCAACCCCCATACCTAAAGCAAAACCACTATATTCTTTAGGATCAATACCACAATTTGTTAAAACATTAGGATCTACCATACCACAACCACCAATTTCTAACCAACCAGTACCTTTAGTAATCTTATAATCTGTTTCTGTTTTAAGTCCCCAGTAAATATCAATTTCAGCACTTGGTTCCGTAAACGGGAAGTACGATGGTCTTAAGCGAATTTTACTTTTACCAAACATCTCTTTGGTAAAATATAGCAATGTTTGTTTCAAATCGGCAAAAGAAACATCTTTATCAATGTATAAACCTTCCACTTGGTGAAAAATACAGTGTGAACGAGCAGAAATATCTTCATTACGGAATACACGACCTGGAGAAATTGTTCTTATAGGCGGCTTATTTTCTTCCATGTAACGCACCTGAACTGATGATGTATGCGTACGCAATAACACATCTGGGTTTGTTTGAATAAAGAAAGTATCTTGCATATCACGCGCAGGGTGATACTCTGGTAAATTTAATGCCGTAAAGTTATGCCAATCATCTTCAATTTCTGGACCTTCACTTACATTAAAGCCAATGCGAGAAAACACATCTATTATTTGATTTTTAACTAATGATATTGGATGACGAGAACCTAGCTCAATCGGCATAGATGGACGTGTTAGATCACCCCATTTATTTTCACCAGCCTTATTATCTTCTAGAGCTTCTTTAAGTTCAGCAACTTTAGTTTCAGCAGCACTTTTCCATGCATTGATAGTTTGTCCAAATTCTTTTTTCTGTTCGTTAGGAACTGATTTAAATTTAGCGAAATATTCTTTCAACAATCCTTTACTTCCTAATACTTTAATTCGGAACTGCTCTACCTCTTCTAGCGTTGTCGCTTGAAATTCTTGAGCCTCTGTAATGTATTTTTTGATTTCTTCTATCATTGCCTAAATGCGCTTATTAAGGATGCAAATTTAGAAAAAAAACTTGTATTAACTATCTTTTAAAATTATTCCATTTTACTATTACAAGCTTATTTTTACTATTGTTTATCTATTTACAAAAACGTTTAAGCTTACCCTTCTTTAAAATTATATTTTAAAC
>CAZJGP010000254.1:0-3190 GCA_964545595.1 uncultured Flavobacteriaceae bacterium
CTAATAAAAAGAGATTATTTATTTACTACGAATAAAATTATATAAAATTGTATTTATATATGGTATGGTAGAGTTGATTCTTTTATAATGATATTGACTTCTACAAACCTATCAGACTAAAAACTAAAGAAAGAGGTTTAAGTTCTTCTTTTAGTTTCGGAATTAAGTCTTTTCCGTATTCTAAATAAAACTCTGAAAAATTAAGTTTACGTTCTTGTAAACTTTGTTGCGGAAATAACTGATTATGTATTTTGGTTAATCTATCAACCTTATCGTTTAATTTTATGCGTTGTGCCTTTAATAAACGTTTTTCTAAAACATTTAAACCTTTAATTTGTTTTGTCTCTTGAGCTTTTACAGCGTTTAAGAACGATTTATCTGTTTTTAGAGCTAGTGCTTCTAAGTCTTTAAATTGTTTATGTAAAGCCTTCTTTTGTTCAGAGAAATTGATATCAATATCTGATATTTCACGAATTTTTTTATTAATTAACTTATGTTGTTTTAAAAACAACTCTTTATTGTTAATAGATAATTTATTTAGTTTTTCTTGTTCTTTTTTAGATATTAAAAGAGCAGAGTTTCTAAGTAAAAGAATAGGGAAAGGAATATTAAAAGCTTGGAATGTACTTTTTAATTCAAACCAATAAGCTACTTCACCACCACCACCTATGTAACATAAGTTAGGTAAAATTACTTCTTGAAAAACAGGACGTAAAATTACATTTGGGCTAAATCGTTCTGGGTGGTTTTTAAGCTCTTTTTGAATGCTTTTATAAGAATCCCAAGTTGTATTGGTATCATTAACCGAATAGCTTCCGTTTTCATTTAAAACAACACGTTCTCTAGAATCCTTTGTTAAATAAAATAAGTTTATTTCTCTTGGGGTAACTTGTGCTTTATAATTTAATTTTTCTAACTCTATTACAGTTTCTGATACCTTAGTAAAAGAAGTTTTATTTTTAAGTTCTTCTTCTAATACGGGTATAAATAATGATTTTAAACCAGTATCATTTCCGTCAACAATAACTAAACCGTATGCAGCAAAAAGCTCATTAACAATATAGCGAGTGGCTTCTGTTAAATTTTCGTGCTCTAAATATCCTTTTTTAAATAAGTCTTTTAAAAAGGAAGCATTTTTACCAACTCCTAGATCTTTTTCTAAAACAGAAAAAATATCGGCTAGACCTTCCGTATTAAATTCGCCAACAGCACCTTTTTTATTATCTAATGCATTTTCTTTATTCCAAACAATTTTTTTTCCTTTAAAGGAGAAATTATTTATTTCAACAAAATCATGATCCTCTGTAGCCATCCAATAAACAGGGACAAAATTAAAACTAGGGTAGGCTGTTTTTAATTCCTCCGTAAGGTTAATGGTCGAAATAATTTTATATAAAAAATATAACGGTCCAGTAAACAGGTTTAATTGGTGTCCTGTAGTTATGCTAAAAGTTGTAGTGTTTTTTAATTGCTCTATATTGTGTTTCGTTTTTTCAGAAACATTAATAGTGGTGTATTGATTTTGTAAACTTTCTACAAGCTGAATTCTATTCTCGTTAGTAAAACTAGTCTGTTTTTCTTCGATCTGTAACTTAAAGTTTTCTAAAGTAGGAAAACGGTGGTAAAAAGCATCTAAAGATTTTTTTTGCTCTAAATAATTACAAATTAAATCAGAAAAAAAACCGGTGTCTTTAAACGAGATACAGTCTGATGGCATAGTTTATATAAGTATAGAATTCGATATTAAGTACGTACTATTTTATGAAAATTACAACATTAAGCTAACTTTCATAGAATAAAAATACGTACTAAATTATAAAAGTAAAACTACTCTTTTACAGGTTCTGCAAATAAATCGAAATCGGCAGCATCAAAAACTTTTACGTTTACGTACTCTCCAGTTTTTAAATAATGTTTAGAAGCATCAATTAATACTTCGTTATCCACATCGGGCGAGTCAAACTCGGTACGACCAATAAAATGTTCTCCTTCTTTACGGTCAATAACACATTTAAAAGTTTCTCCAATTTTTTGTTGGTTTAGCTCCCACGATATTTGCGACTGAATATCCATAATTTCGTTTACACGAGCAATTTTTACCTCTTCAGGAACATCATCTTCTAAATTGAAAGCATGTGTATTTTCTTCGTGACTATAGGTAAAGCAACCTAAACGCTCAAAACGCATTTCGCGAACCCATTCTCTAAGAGTTTCGTAATCTTCTTGTGTTTCGCCAGGGTAACCAACAATAAGCGTAGTTCTTATAGTCATTCCGGGTACAGCGGCTCTAAATTCTTTTAATAATTTAGTAGTTTTCGCTTTTGTAGTTCCACGACGCATTGATTTTAAAACAAGGTCGGCAATGTGTTGTAACGGAATATCTAAATAGTTACAAATTTTAGGCTCGTTTTTCATTACTTCTAAAACTTCCATGGGAAAACCAGTAGGGAAGGCGTAGTGTAAACGAATCCATTCGATACCATCAATTTTTACTAATTCTTTTAATAAATCAGCTAAACGACGTTCTTTATATAAATCTAAACCATAATAGGTTAAATCTTGAGCAATTAAAATAAGTTCTTTTACTCCGTTAGCAGCAAGTTTTTCTGCTTCAACAACTAAATCCTCAATGGGTGTTGATTTATGTTTCCCTCTCATAATAGGAATAGCACAAAAAGAACATGGTCGATCACAACCTTCCGCTATTTTCAAATAAGCATAATTTTTAGGTGTAGTAGTTAAACGTTCCCCTATTAATTCATGCTTATAATCCGCTTCTAAAACTTTTAATAATTGCGGTAATTCTGTAGTACCAAAGTATTGATCAACATCAGGAATCTCTTCTTGCAAATCCGGCTTGTACCTTTCAGAAAGACAACCCGTCACAAAAACTTTATCTACATCACCTTCTTGCTTTTTTTGAACGTATTCCAAAATAGTATTTATAGATTCTTCTTTGGCATTAGCTATAAAACCACACGTATTTATTACTACTATATTTCCCTCCTCTTCATGTACAACTTCTTTATTATTGGCTTTTAATTGCCCCATCAATACTTCAGAATCATACACGTTTTTAGAACAACCTAATGTAACTACATTAATTTTGTTCTTTTTTAAGGTTTTTGTTCTCATAGTAACTCTTTTTAAAAGTGTTGCAAATTTTGGCTTTTAAACTCTAATTTTACTA
>CAZJGP010000255.1:0-13188 GCA_964545595.1 uncultured Flavobacteriaceae bacterium
TTTTAACTCCCACAACTAAAAAATAATTTATTTTTTTAATTATTTTTTAGTCAAAAAAAACCAAACTTACAATGAACGTTTACGCACTAAACTCGTTATAAACAACTACGCCGTTAGCGGGGTGCAAATATAGCTCCTATTCCTACATTATAAACAAACTTTTTACAACTATTTTTAATATTTTTTATAACCACCAGATATAACGTAACTTACAACATGATTACTTCTCGTTTTTATCCATAAAAACACAATCAAAACGTTTCCTACTATTAAATAACCTTAAAAAACTATATCACACTTTATAAACCTACCTTCTATTACATCACAAAATAGAACTAACAACCTCCCAGAAATAAATATCGCTTCTACTAATTCTATTTATACACAAAAAAAAGCCTCACCATATTATATATAGTGAGGCTTTTTTTAGACCTATAACAATTATTCTTTCTTACCTCCACCTCCAAGTAGACCTAAGCTATCATATTGAGGTGCTAAAATTTGGATACCATCAACATTAATTAAACCGTATTTTCCAGCCAATTTTACAACTGCTAGATCTTTTTTATAAACATTGTAATTTTCAATAGCATTATATTTCGGAGGTACCGTAATTTCACCTTCATAATTAATGAAACCATATTTATCATCTAGCTTTACTTTTGCCCAGCCTTTTCTTACAGCGTCAAACAATCCAATTTCATCATAAACAGGCTTTACAACCACTACTCCTGCCGTATTAATAAAACCTAATTTACCATCTTTAGTAATTAGTGCCCATTCTTTTTTATATAAACCAAAATTTTTAATATCCTCATACACAGGAGGCACAATTTCACTACCGGCTCTATTAAGATACCCTACAAGTTCTTCTTTAGTTATTTTTGCCCAACCTTTCTTTTGAACATCAAACTTTTCAATATCATTGTATTTTGGCTCTACAATTTGCAACCCATCGGCGTTAGCAAGTCCTACTAAACCATCTTTTTTCGTTACAAAATAATCTGCGCTTTGTGCATTAAACGAAAAAGACAATCCGAATGTAAATGCAATCATTAATAATTTTCTCATAATTTAGATTTTGTTAAGTAATTAAGGGAGTACGAAAGTAATAATAATAATGTTACAGATTAACAAAGAACTACATAAAATTTAGATTTTATTGAAAAATTCACAAGATTAGAATGACCTAGCATATTAGGCATAACCTCTACAAGAAAACATTATTTAACAAAAAAACAAGAGCCGCTTTTTTAAGCGGCTCTTGTTTAATAGTCGATCAATTTCTTATTTTTTTTCAAAAATATTCATTACTGCTCCACAAGCCAGCATAACATCTCCGAAATAGGGGTTACGAACCTCATTCGAATCAGACAACCAAACACCGCCTTTACCATCAAATGCCATAGGACACATTTGTTGAAAAACTTTCCCTTCTGTTATATTCCCATCAATCAATTTAAAAACCTCACTAGTTAAACCAACGAAAAATTCACGTTGTTTTTCAATATCTTTTTCTTTCGATATTAAAACCGCCACTTGTCTTGCATTTTTAAATTCAGAAACAGTTTTTAGATCATTCGCCATTCTATTTGCAGCTGCTTGTGTTTTCATAGAATTAGTATTTACCAAAGCTGCTTTTATCGCTAAATAATCAGTATATAACAAATCTTGGTTTTTATTAGCAAACTTCACACTTTCATTTGTCTTTGTCTCGTTTAAATCACTAACAACTTGTTCCGAAGGGGGAACACCATGTTTAGGAGCTTCTTTTTTACAAGAAACAATTGACAAACCTAAACCCAACAACACAAACACATATAATTTCATTCTCATAACTCTACTGATATAATAACATTTTTGACGAACTCACATAATAATCAGTTACAGCCTTAACTTTATCTAACTCATAGATAGTCTCTAAATATTCTAACTGAAAAAATTCATCTGAATCCAAAGATACATTTTTTTCTAAAAGCTGCGTTTTCAGCTTTGACAATTGCTCTAACCTATCCGTTGCCGAAAAATATGATATTCGTGATGATACTTGATCATTAATTACCACTTGTAACAACGATGAGATATCTAACACTTTTTGATCTACATTATTTTCAAATTGTTCTTTTGATAATACTTGCTTCTTTTTAGAAAAGAAATTCCACTGTAACCGCAATCTTGGCTCTATTATATTTTGAGTTGGCAATTGCACTAACGAATTAGCGCCTCTATCAATATCCGTATACCTAAGCCCTAAACTTAATGTTGGCAGCCATTTATTATTATATTTTTGAACTTGACGATTTGCCTTCAATTGATTTTCATAAGACAAAAATAATGGACTTTCATAAGTGTCTGAAAAAGAAATAGCCTGATCCTCGTCTGGCATTGCTAACTCTAAAGGAAGTTTAACCTCTTCAAAACTATCTTGCTTTAATAATGTGTTAAAATGTATTGCAGCATTTTGATACTCACCATCTATTAATTGTAATTTTTCTGTTATTTCAATTAATTGTTGCTTTCTCTCAAATAATTTTAAAATTGCTTTCGCGGAATTTACTAAAGTGTCTTTTTCTTCCTTTTCAATATAACTTCGTAATTTATCAGATAAACCAACATATGCATCTTTTTGATGTTTATATTGATACAACTTATAATACAATTTTTTTACACTGAATTTCAGAAACTCTTTTTGCTGCTCTTGTTCGTAATGGTTTTGTAATTCTGTATATTTTTGATGTTTTCTTACAACCGATGATTTACCTAACCATGGTAATTCTTGCAAAAAACCTATATATGCACTTTGCGATCCCGAAATGGTTGATTGCTGCTCTGCAAAATACCCGAATTCTAATTCTGTTTTTGCATAATTTTGTGGTAACAAATTACCCCCCAAAGAAGGTTGATAGTTTTTTTCTGCAAGATCTAGATAATCAATAAGTTTTTGAGCTATTACACTCTGAGAACCAATAAATATAGCTGTAAAAAAAAAGATTTTTTTGAATACTCTTAAAAAAATACGATCTAACAATGCCCTGTAACTTATAAATTATATACCACGAATATACATAAAGTTAAATAGCGACTAACAATTATCGCCTTACAATTAGTAATAATATGATAACAAATACGTAATTTTGTACCCTTAATTTTATCTTATTAGCTATGAGCGATTCAAAGACTGTTAAATCAGCACTTATCTCAGTATTTAGCAAGGAGGGATTAGCCCCAATTGTACAAAAACTAGATGAGCAAGGCGTAACTATTTACTCTACAGGAGGAACTGAAAAATTTATTAATAACCTTGGTATCAAGGTAGTTCCGGTAGAAGATGTTACTAGCTACCCGTCAATTTTAGGTGGTCGCGTAAAAACTTTACACCCAAAAGTTTTTGGAGGTATTCTTAACCGTCAAAATGTAGAAAGTGATGTTGCTGAAATTGCAGAATATGATATTCCGCAAATTGATGTAGTTATCGTTGATTTATATCCTTTCGAAAAGACTGTAGCTTCAGGAGCCCCTGAACAAGATATTATTGAAAAAATTGATATTGGAGGTATTTCATTAATACGTGCTGCTGCTAAAAACTTTGCCGATGTTACCTGTGTAGCGTCAGTAGATGATTATGCTGAATTTTTAGAAATTATTTCTGCAAACAACGGAAGTATATCTTTAAAAGACCGTAAACGTTTTGCTGGTAAAGCTTTTAATGTTTCTTCGCATTATGACACTGCTATTTTTAATTACTTTAATAGCGAAGAAAAAGAAGAAGTTGTTTACAAAGCAAGTATTACTGAAGGTAAAACTTTACGTTACGGAGAAAACCCTCATCAAAAAGGAACTTTCTTTGGAGACTTTAACGCTATGTTCGAAAAGCTTCATGGAAAAGAATTATCATACAACAATTTATTAGATGTTGATGCTGCTGTAAACTTAATGAACGAGTTTAAAGGAGAATCTCCAACTTTTGCAGTTTTAAAACACAATAACGCATGTGGTTTTGCACAACGTAATACTGTTAAAGAAGCTTATTTAGACGCATTAGCAGGTGATCCTGTTTCTGCTTTTGGAGGGGTTTTAATAAGTAATACAAAAATTGACGCTGCTACAGCCGAAGAAATTCACAAGTTATTTTGCGAAGTAGTTATTGCTCCTGATTACGATGCTGAAGCATTAAAAACTTTACAAGGTAAAAAGAACAGAATTATCTTAATTCAGAACGAAATATCTTTACCAACTGAACAAGTAAGAACTTGTTTAAACGGAGTATTAGTTCAAGATAAAGACGGGATTACGGATGCTGAAGCTGATTTAAAAACAGCTACAAAAAAAGCTCCTACCACTCAAGAAATAAAAGATTTACTATTTGCTTCAAAAATTTGTAAGCATACAAAATCAAACACAATTGTATTTGCCAAGAACGGTCAATTATTAGCAAGTGGAACTGGTCAAACATCTCGTGTTGATGCTTTAACTCACTCCATTGAAAAAGCAAAAGCTTTTAATTTTGACTTAAAAGGAGCGGTTATGGCAAGTGATGCTTTTTTCCCTTTTCCTGATTGTGTAGAGCTAGCTGACAAAGCTGGTATTACTGCCGTAATTCAACCTGGAGGATCTATAAAAGATCAATTAAGCATTGATTACTGTGATGAAAATAGTGTTGCAATGGTAATGACTGGAACCAGACATTTTAAACACTAAAACACTCATTTACAAACTAATTAATTTTCAACTAAATTAATTTATAATAAAAAGAGCCTGTATGCGTTTGTATACAGGCTCTTTTATACAAAACAATAATACTTCATCAAGGTCATTAATGTTATTTTTAGTACATTTAGACAATATTTTATCATTAATTTTTTTATCAGGTAAAGCATGGGATTTTTTGACTTCCTAATTGAAGAGATTGCTATCGATTTAGGTACTGCAAACACACTTATTATTCACAATGACAAAGTTGTAGTTGACAGTCCTTCTATAGTTGCTCGAGATAGAGTAACAGGAACAATTGAGCATGTTGGTCAAAAAGCTGCCATGATGCAAGGTAAAACTCATGAAAACATTAAAACAATTAGACCCTTAAAAGATGGTGTAATTGCTGATTTTGATGCTAGTGAGCAAATGATAAGCAAGTTCATTAAAGAAATACCCGCTTTAAAGAAAAAACTATTTACTCCTTCATTACGAATGGTAATTTGTATTCCTAGTGGTATTACAGAGGTAGAAATGCGTGCTGTACGAGAAAGCGCTGAACGTGTAAATGGTAAAGAAGTTTATTTAATACACGAACCAATGGCTGCCGCCATTGGTATTGGTGTAGATATTATGCAACCAAAAGGAAATATGATTGTTGATATAGGTGGTGGTACTACCGAAATTGCAGTTATTGCTCTTGGAGGAATTGTTTGTGATAAATCTGTTAAAATTGCCGGAGATGTATTTACAAACGATATTGTATACTACATGCGTACACAGCATAACTTATATGTTGGAGAACGTACTGCTGAAAAAATAAAAATTCAAATTGGTGCTGCTACTGAAGACTTAGAAGTTCCACCAGAAGAAATGAGTGTACAAGGTAGAGACTTACTAACAGGTAAACCTAAACAAGTACAAATTTCATACAGAGAAATAGCTAAGGCATTAGATAAATCAATTTTACGTATTGAGGATGCTGTAATGGAAACTCTTTCTCAAACACCACCTGAATTAGCTGCAGATATATACAATACTGGTATCTATCTTGCTGGTGGAGGATCTATGCTAAGAGGTTTAGACAAAAGATTATCTCAAAAAACAGATTTACCTGTTTATATTGCTGAAGATCCTTTACGTGCTGTAGTTCGTGGAACTGGTATTACGCTTAAAAACATTGAGCGTTATAAAAGCGTACTTTTAAAATAGTAAGAGCAAAATATGCAGCAGATTATAAACTTTGTTATACGACATAGAAATACGCTGCTATTTTTATTTTTATTATTTATATCTATTGGCCTGACTATACAATCGCATAGTTATCATAAAAGTAAATTTATAAGCTCTACCAACTTTATTTCCGGTAGGCTTTACCAAGCAACTAATAACATTTCTGATTACTTTTACCTTAAAGGTTATAATAATCGCTTGTTAGAGGAAAATGCAAAATTAAAAAATCAATTATCAGCAGTTAACTCTAAAAAAGATTTAGAAAAAGGTTTTATAATTGACACTTTACAAAGGTATTCTTATACACCTGCTGAAGTTATAAATTCTACCTACCACAAAACAAAAAATTACATTACCATAAACAAAGGTTCTAAAGACAGTATATTCCCTGATATGGGAGTAGCAACTGACAATGGTATTATTGGTATTGTAGAATCTAGTTCTGAAAATTACTCTAGAATAATTTCTATTTTAAATAAGGGTTCTAAAATTAATGCTCAATTAAAAAAATCAAACCATTTTGGATCATTAGTCTGGAATGGTAATGCTACGAACATTGTTCAGCTAATAGACATTCCTAGATTAGCTCCTTTAAAAATTGGAGACACTATTATAACTGGTGGTCGTTCTACTATTTTTCCTAAAGGAATACCAATTGGAGAAATAATCAATTTTGAATTAAACATTGACCAGAGTTACTTTACAGTAAATATTCGTTTATTTAATGACATGACAAACATTGGTTTTGTTAATGTGATTAAAAATTTAAACGCTACTGAAATTAAAAATTTAGAAGCTATAATAAATGAATAATCAATTAGGTTTAAACATAATCCGTTTTGTCTTCTTACTACTTATTCAAGTATTAATTTCTAATAACATATTATTATTTGGTTTAGTAAATCCATATATCTATATTATTTTCATTTTAATATACAGTATAAACACAGAACGTTGGCAATTCTTATTATCTAGTTTTCTTTTAGGCCTTGTTCTTGATATTTTTGAAAATACTGGAGGGGCACATGCTACCGCTTGTTTAATTATAGCTTTTTTAAGACCTGTAATACTGCAAACTTGTTTTGGCTTAAACTATATACATCAAAACCTAAAAATTAGCAAAGCGGACTATAAAGGCTTACTTCTTTATGTTACTATAATGTGCACCACACATCATTTAATTTTATTTACCTTACAGGTATTTGAATTAGGGCACATACAATACATATTATTACAAACACTTTTCTCAAGTCTTTTCTCGATTGTAATTATACTAATATCTTTGTCGTTACTCTCTAATAAAACATCATAGAAAATAATTAATGAGACAGCTTTTATTTGTTCTAATTATTATAGTTACTGGTCTTGTTTTTAGCGCTCGTTTATTTTATTTACAAATTTACGATACGTCGTACTCTAGCTTATCTAAAAATAATGCTGTAAAAATAATTTACGACTATCCGCAACGTGGATACTTGTTTGATCGCAATAACAAATTACTAGTTTCTAACCAGCCATCTTATGATGTTATGGTTATACCTCGAGAGTTAAAAGCTTTTGACACCCTTGAATTTTGTAATATTTTAAAATTAAAAAAGGAAAAATTAGTAAAGCAATTAACCAAAGCTAAAAGGTATTCCTCTAGACTTCCTTCTGTAATTGTTCCTCAATTAACTAAAAACGAATATGCTTATTTACAAGAAAAAATGTTTAAGTATAAGGGCTTTTACATTCAAAAGCGTTCTTTACGTGATTATAAAACTAAAAATGGCGCTAATGTTTTAGGTTATATTGGAGAGGTTAATCAATCTATTGTAAACAAACAAGATTACTATAAATCAGGAGATTTAATAGGAATGCAGGGTATTGAAAAACAATACGAAGAGCTACTTAGAGGAACAAGAGGTGTAAAATACCTTCAAAAGGATAGATTTAACAGAGATATTGGATCTTATAAAGAAGGAATTTTTGACTCACTTCCTGTAAAAGGAAAAGATTTACAATTAAGCTTAGATGCCGATTTACAAACTTATGGCGAAAAATTAATGGAAAATAAACGTGGAGGGATTATTGCTATTGAACCCGCTACCGGAGAATTATTAGCTTTAGTGACTGCTCCAAATTTTGATCCAAATTTACTTGTTGGTAGAAAACGCTCTCCTAACTTTACTAAATTATACTACGACACTATTGCTAAGCCTTTATACGACCGAAGTCTACTAGCGGAATACCCCCCTGGCTCGCCATTTAAAACCATAAATGCTTTAATTGCTCTTGAAGAAGGTGTTATTGAAGTAGATGATAAATTTGGATGTAATCATGGATATAAATATGGGAGAGGAAGAAAAATGGGTTGTCATGCACACCCAAGTCCTGTTAATTTAACTGATGGAATTGCTGTTTCATGTAACTCTTATTTTGCTCAAGTATATAGAAAAATAATTGAAAAATACGATGATCCACATGATGGGTTAGCTGCTTGGAATAAACATTTACAAAGCTTCGGGTTAGGTAATTATTTAGGTTATGACTTGCCTCCTGGAAAAAGAGGAAAAATACCAACCCCTGAATACTACGATAAGGTATACCCTGCAAAAAATTGGCGAGCATCAACAACACTTTCTAATGCTATTGGACAAGGAGAAGTATTAACAACCCCTATTCAATTAGCAAACATGACAGCAACTATAGCTAATCGTGGATATTTTTACACACCACATATGCTTAAAAAAATTGACAACGAATTAATTAATGACAAAAAATATACTGTTCCAAAATACACTACAATAAAAAAAGAACATTTTGAAAAAGTTATTGATGGAATGGAGCGCGTTTACACTAACGGAACAGCTAGTTTTCTACAAGTACCTGGCATAAGTATTTGCGGAAAAACAGGTACTGCTGAAAATTTTACAAAAATTAACGGAAAGAGAACTCAACTAACTGACCATTCTATATTTATAGCTTTTGCTCCTAAAGATGATCCTAAAATTGCATTAGCTGTTTTTGTTGAAAATGGATATTGGGGAGCTCGATACGCTGGTAGAATAGCTAGTTTAATGATTGAAAAATATATAAAAGGAGATATTAGTATTAAACACATTGAAGACTGGGTATTAACCCATAGCTTAGAAGAAGAATATGCAAAACCGCATAGCGGAGAACCATTTAAAATAAATCAATAAAAACATGGCAAAATCGAACCTAGCAAATATTGATTGGCTAACCGTATTATTGTTTTTAATACTAGTTAGTTTTGGGTGGATGAATATTTTTTCTGCTTCTTTTAATGACGATGCTCCTTCTATATTAAGCTTAAGTGAACCATACGGAAAGCAAGCTTTATGGATAGGTCTGAGCTTTGTTATGATTATTTTTATTTTCTCTACTGAACAAAAATTTTTCGAACGATTTTCAAGTATTATTTACATAGTATCTCTACTATCTTTAATAGGCTTATTCATTTTTGGAAAAACAATTTCTGGAGCAACATCTTGGTACGTATTTGGCCCCGTAAGTATTCAACCTTCAGAATTTGCTAAAGCAGCAACATCTTTAGCCTTAGCAAAATATGTTAGTGATCTACAAACAAACATAAAGTTATGGAAAGATCAAATATATGCTTTTGTAATTATTTTATTACCTGCATTAATAATAGTACCACAACCCGATCCTGGTAGCGCCATAGTTTATGCTGCATTTGTATTCTCCCTTTACAGGGAAGGTATAACTAGTTTATATTTTCTAATAGGCTTTATAGCTGTTACAATTTTCGTATTAACATTATTAGTAGGTCCTCAAGCTGTTATTATAGCCCTGTTTTTAATGAGTTTATTATTAATCTTATTTTCAAAAAATAAAAAGAAATTAATAATACCTACATCTGGTATATTTATTACCCTTTTATTTTTTAGCCTATCAGTCAATTATGTATTCAATAACATTTTTGAACAAAGACACCGTGATCGTTTTAATATTGTTTTAGGTAAAGAAGTAGATAGCCATGGTATTGGTTACAACACTAACCAAAGTGAAATTGCTATAGGTAGTGGAAGTTGGCTCGGAAAAGGTTGGAAACAAGGAACACAAACAAAAGGAGGCTTTGTACCAGAACAACATACCGATTATATTTTTAGTACAGTTGGAGAAGAATGGGGTTTTGTTGGTAGTATGCTAGTTGTTATAACTTTTATATTTTTAATAATAAGAGTATTGTTTTTAGCGGAGAGGCAAAAAAGTCAATTTAATAGAGTTTATGGTTACTCTGTATCTGGTATATTATTTATACATTTTTTAATAAATATAGGCATGGTAACAGGTCTTTTACCAACTGTTGGTATACCATTACCCTTTTTTAGTTACGGAGGCTCAGGGCTATGGGGTTTTACCATACTATTGTTCATATTTATAAAATTAGATTCCGATAGAATGCACACTTAAAACATTTGTTTTAACACTATTAAAAAAGCAGAAAATTCTTAAAAGAACTTTCTGCTTTTTTGATTATTGAAAACTTTAAATATTAAAGCTTCCAATCCGTACTTTTAGATTTTTCTAACTTGTTTTCTATATCATCGGGTAATGATTTAAAAAAATCAAAACCTAATAAGCTTTCTATTTTATCTACTGGTAATACAAACTCTTTTAAGTTACGAGAAGTTGTAGCATGCGGCATTAAGAAACCAATCATTTTAGGGGTTCCGTTACCATATTTTAATATAATTTTAAAGAAATGAGTTGGAACAGTAACATGTTCATTACCTATTGTTTTTTTAGAACTTCCGAAAACAGGACCCGTAATAACATATAGTTTTTTATCTTTTTTCAACCAATATCTAGTCTTTTTTTCTAAATCATTCCAAATACCCGCATTAAAACGATGTTCTTGTGGCGTAACGTTAGATGTTAAAAATGTTTCATCATGTGCTTTTTTATTAAACCTACGATCAGCAGCCGGACATAAATGACCTTTATCATAACCCGAGTTTTTATAGTTTTTCCAACTAGCAGAATTCGTTTTAACTAAAGGGTCTTCTTGAAAATAAGGTCTTTTAAAATCATTGTATTTTATATGTTTTAAATCTAATTCATAAGCTACCCATTCTGCTTGTTCATGCTTTTCATCATAAGATAATGAGTAATAAGCATGCTCTACAATTTGATTTGTTTTTGAATTAGGTAAATAATCAAATTTATTAGAACTAGAAGAGCTTTTTACTTCCTTTGAATAATCATTGTAATAATTAGTATCTAATTTCTTTTCAACAAAATAAAACACAACAGCAACTATTGCTGCTAATATTGAATAAATTGACTTTTGTTTCATTTAATTTCTTTTTACATCTAAAGCATCTCTTACACCATTACCTAATAACATAAATGCCATTACCAATAACATAATTGCAATACCTGGAACAATAGCTAAATAAGCTTTTCCTAAAATTATATAGGAATAATGATCTTTAATCATAGACCCCCAACTAGGTACCGGCGGTTGTGCTCCTATTCCTAAAAAACTTAAACCACTTTCTATTAAAATAGCTCCTGCAAAATTTGCTGCCGATATTACAATAACTGGTGCTAAACTATTTGGAAGTACATGATACCACAAAATTCTAAAATGAGAATATCCTAACGTAACTGCAGCTGTAACATATTGTTGTTCTTTAATGCTCATTACTTGACCACGAACAACCCTTGCAACCTCAACCCACATTGTTAAACCTACAGCTATATATACTTGCCACAAACCTTTACCCAATGCTAGTGTAATTGCTATTACTAAAAGTAATGTTGGTATTGACCAAACCACATTAATTAACCACATTATAATTGCATCTGTTTTTCCTCCAAAATAACCCGCAATAGACCCTAAAAATACTCCTATTAACAATGAAATAAAGACCGCTACAAAACCAATTGTAAATGATATTCTACTACCTATTAATAATCTACTTAATAAATCTCGACCATATTTATCTGTTCCTAATAAGAACACTTGCTTAGTAGTATAATTTTCTTTTATAGCATCTAAAGTTAGCTCCCCTTTAAAATTAGTTAAAGCAATCTTTTTAGGAACCCCTTCTAAAACGCCACCTTCTACATAAGGGTAAACCAAAAGTTCTTTATCTACCAGTTCTAAATTCTGATAAGGATATTCCCAACCTGAATATTTATCTCCATTAAACCATTTACTAAAAATAGATTGCGATTGGTTATTATACTCTGAAGGAACTTTTAGCATATCTACTTTAAAACCTGGCGGTTTTGAATGCACTGACAAATGCATTTGATTTGCATTTTGACTATTATCTGGAGCTAATAGGTAAGCAAATAATGCTATTAGTCCACATAAACTAATAATTACTAAACTCAAAACGCTCCAAAAATTTCTTTTAAATTTTTGGAGCGCTAAACCACTTAAAGATCTTGTGGATTCTTGCATTTTTATTTTTTATTTAAAACACCTACACCACCAGCTTTTTGTTCAGTAGTAATATCTTTTAAAACATTTACTGCTTCTTCAACATAAACATCTTTTAACAAGTTTTTATGCCATCTAGATCGTTTTTCACCTAGAACACTATCTTTCTCAATTAAAGACAATTCATATGGTAAAGACTCAAATTTTAAGTCAGACTCATATTCATCAATTTTTTCAAAAAACTCAACTCTTTCTTTGTTCCTATTAATTTGGTCTTCGTAACCTTCATAACTTAAAGGGAATTTTGAAGCATCGCGACGGTCTGAAACCCATCTTGCATTTTCATCAATTAATTGTAATTGTGCATTTTGTTGCATTCTTGCATTACTTCTAGATATAATTGTCTCAGACCCTTTCATCTTTTCCCATAAGTCATATTTGGCAGGAGAAATCTTATCCCATTCTAATGGGTTTTCTTGATCCTTTTCACCTATATCAATATAGCTATAACGGTCTGGCACAATAATATCACTTTTTACACCCTCTAATTGTGTGGAACCTCCATTAACTCTATAAAATTTAGAAGTTGTAATTTTTAATGCTCCTAGATCACCAACTTCATTACTTCTCAACCAACGATTCAAGTCCATCACATTCTGAACTGTTCCTTTACCATAAGTTTGTTTACTTCCTATAATAATAGCTCTTTGATAATCTTGCATGGCTGCTGCTAATATTTCCGACGCAGACGCTGATAATTCATTAACCATAATTACTAATGGTCCATCCCAAGCAATATTAGAATCTGTATCTCTTAATACTTCTGGATTAGCTTCTTT